>PXSD01000065.1:0-13291 GCA_003023165.1 Halobacteriales archaeon QS_9_67_15
TGGCGCTCCCTGTGGTCGCGCCACGCAGGCCTCGCCCTTTCAGTCCGCCGAGGACAGCAACGCAGCACCGCACCACACTCCTCCCCAACCGATTCCCTCGCTCCCTGCGGTCGCTCACTCATCCCTCGCACGATGCTGTCGCGAGCTAAAACTCGCGACAACGCGCGCCGTAGAGATCGTCTCTCGACGGTGAAATCACGGTCGAAGGTGAGCACGACCGGTCGTACTCCGCTACTGCATCGTGACGTACGTCAGGAAGAGGAGGGCGAGGAACTGCAGTGCGCGGAGGACAACGACGGCCTGCTGGGCGACCGGGTCGCTTGCGTAGAGCATCTGCATGCTGAAGAAGTAGTAGACGGCGAGCAGGTTCTCTAGGAGCATGACGCCGGCGAAGGCGATCAGACCGAGGATCAGGTTCGTGCCGAACGTGCGGTAGTTGCGGAGCCAGACCCCGCCGAGCACGAGCAGGAGCAGGACGTTGAGTCCCGCGAGGGCGGTCGCAACGGTCAGCCAGGTGTGCATCCCCATGAGTATCAGTCCATTTGGTCGGTTATCGTCTCGAACTCCTCGCGGTGGTGGTCGAACCGGTCGGTGAGGAAGTACATCGCGCCGTAGTCGTCGCCGCCGCGCTCAACGACGTCGTGGTCGAGGAGGACGTCGAGGTGGTGTCGCACGGTGTTGTAGTCCACGTCCAGCGCTTCGGCGAGTTTGTTGGCGTTGCGCGGCCGGTCGTCGAGCAGCCGGATGAGCCGCGCGCGGTTCTCCCCGCCGCGTGTCCCGGCGAGCAGATACCAGAGTGCCTTTTCCATCGACGCTCGTCCTATGGTGTTCCGTGCCTCCCGCTTATGCGTGCTGGTTCCCCTCATGACCGCAGACTCATGTATCACTGGATGTTACCCGGGTCGATCGTCTCGCTTACCCACCCGGAGGGACCGCTCGGGAAGGCGCCGCTCTCCTCCTCGGGCTGGAGCTCGCCAGTGCCGTCCGTGGCTCGCACGACGACGTCGTGACTCCCCTCGGGTGGGTCGTACGCGTATCGCCACTGCCGCCAGGCGTCGGTCGCAGTCTCGGGCGGGTCCTCGACGGCGCCCGTGGCACCGGGCAAGCGGTCGGTGAGTTCCGCGTCGGACCACGTCTCGCCGCCGTCGGTCGAGACTTCGACGCGTTCGACCCCGCGCGTGCCAGCGTAGGTGTGTCCGCCCAGGAGGATCTGGTCGTCGTCCGTCCGGGTCTTCGCGTGGAGCTTGGCGACGGTGTTGACCGGACCGGTGCCGTGCCAGCCGTTCTTTTCCCAGTAGCCGTCCTGCTCTCGCTCGAGGAACTCGATCTCGGTGATCCACTTGACGTTGATCTCGCCCCAGTGACCGGGGATGAGCGCGCGAACCGGCGCGCCGTGCCCGCGGGGGACCGGACCGCCGTTCATTCCGAAGGCGAGCATCCCCGTCTCCAGCGCTTCGAGCGGGAACTCCTCGTAGTAGTCGTCGGCCGCCCGGAGCATCACGCAGTCGCAGTCCGAAGTAGGCTGTGCGTCCTCGATGAGCGGGGCGATGGGGATACCGCTCCAGAGGGCGTTGTCCATCTTGTGGCCGTTGAGCGACTCGCCGACGCAGCGGAGGGTGACGAAGCGGTGTTCGAACTCGCGGTCGCGGAGCTCGTCGTAGGCGTAGGTCATCTCCTGTTCGACCTCGCCGGTGACCGAGAGCTCCCACTCGGCGGCGTCGGGCGTAGGCGAGACCGAGCTGTAGGAGACGTTGAAGAAGTCCTGACTGACCAGCGGGTCCATCTCGCCGACGGAGAACGTCCGCTCCGCGGCGGCGGCCAGCTGGTCGTTCACGTCGAAGCTGGGCGACTCGACGTTCCCGTAGATGTCCGGGTCGCCGGCACCGCCGCCGCTGCTCTCGTCGCCGCCCGCGCTCGCGGCCGAGTTGCCACTGCGTCCGAGCGAGTACCCGATGACGCTCGCGCCGGCACCGGCACCGAGCGCAGTAAGGACGCGGCGGCGACCGTTCGGGTCTCGCTCATCGACGGGCTCGTCGTCGGCGAGCGCGTCGCCGACAACGCGCTCGCCGGACCGCGAGAGGTCGGTGACCCAGACGACCAGCCCCGCACCGAGCGCCGCGCCCAGCGACGCGAACGGACGGAGCGTCAGCGCTGCCGTCGCCGCCCAGACGGCCGCCGGAGCGCCGAAGGCAGGGACGAGTCTGTTGTCTACCTGTCGTCCGATGCCGATGGTGAGAACGACGACGAGCGCGTACAGCGCCACGACGAGCGTCCCCGCCAGCGCGACGTTGAGTTTCTGCCCGAGGTCGCCCAGCACCGTGATTGCGAAGGTGATCATGAAGCCGGGCATCACCTGCGAGAGCGTGCTCTCGACTGGTGCGAGGACGAATCCGGGTGCGAACCCGACCGCACCGAACGAACCGAGCAGGCCCGCGACGCCCGCCGCGACGGCCACTGCGAGAGACCCGGCTCCCGGCGGGTACCGGTCCGACAGCGGCGTGTAGTCTGTCATGGCCGCTACTGGGTAGTCACCGCTCATAGGCGTTGTTCGAAAACCCCTCGGACTCTCTCTAGAATTCGTTCGGTTTGATTCCGTGGTCGGGACCCCTCGCGACTCGTGGCGGAGAACAAGACTCAAGCGGTCGTCGTCCGAGTTACCGGTATGAGCGACGGTGGCGGGCGGCCCTGCCCCATCTGCGACCGGGCGATGAATCACCGTCACTGCAAGTACGTCTGCCCCGAACACGGGGTCGTCTACGACTGTTCCGACACGTTCTACTGATACGGATTACTGTAGTTTTTTACCGCCGATTGGAATGAAATCCCGGTTTCGAGTGTCTGACGAACTGAATACGTCGGCCACTGTGAAACTATCTACAGTAATCCGTATGAGTCGTCGATGCCGGTCGGAAACGGCGGTCACTGGCCGCCGACGCCGACGCCGTACTCCTCGCGGAGGAATCGATAGGTCGGGCGGGCGAGCAGGACGGCGGACAGGCTCGTCGCCGCGCCGAACAGCGCGAGGCTGTGGCTCAGGCCGTGGACCGACAGCGTGTGCATCGACGCACCGGCGATCACCTCGGCGGCGATCCACGGTGACTCCCCGATGAGCGTCCCCAGCATGTACGCGCGGAAGGAGACGTTCGAGAAGCCCGCCGCGGGCGAGACCACGTCGGCCGGCAACGGTGCGAGTCGCGCGGCCACGACGCCGCGGAACTCGCCGGTCACCGCGACGACCCGGTCGCTCGTCTCGGTGGTGAGGCCGACGATGCCCTCGTCGGTCCTAGGTGGTCCCGAGGACGAACCCGACGGTCACCGAGAGCGCGCTGACCGGCCACAGGAGGAACGGCCGGGCGACGTACAGCACGGCGAGGACGGCGACGAATCGCCAGGGACGAGCCGAAAGCCCGGCTATCGAGTCAAGCACCGCACTCGGAGAGGAGACCAGCGCCGCCGCGACGAGCGCGGCGACGACGACTCCCAGGCTCCCGAACTGCCGGCGCGTCGCCCGACTGACTGCCATCGGTGGCATTCTCGACTACGTCGATAGAAGTCTTGTGGTCGGGCCTCCGGGTGGCTCGGGTCTCGCGGCGACGCGGAAACGCTTAATTCGCGTGCGACCGCACCACAGAGCGTGGACGACCGCGTCGAACTCGGACTCGAACTGCTCGCCCACCTCGAACATGCGGAGCTCTCGCTCGCCGACGCCGTCGACCGCATCGAGACGGTCACGAAAGACCCGACCGTCACCCGAGAGATCCTCGAAACCGCCGAACGTCGGGGGGTCATCGAACGCGAGGGCGACACCGTCGTCCCGACGAGCGGCGACTACCTCAGCTTCGAGGGCGACGTGGTCGAGAAGGAGGGTGAGTTCACCTGCCAGCGCTGCGGTGCGGGCATCACCGCGGGCTACTTCATCGAGTTCGACGCCGGAGAACACGGTCCGTTCGGCTCCTCGTGTATCAGGAAAGTCACCGGCCGCGAGGACGACTGAGCGAGGGTGTCGGCTGCTACTCGGACCGTTCGTGTTGGTTGACCAGCTGCTTCAGCGCGCGGTGTTGGCGCTTGAGTAGTTCGTTCTGTCTGTCGACGGCCTCGGTGAGCTCGTCGACCCGGTCGGCGAGCGCCTCGTACTCCTCACGGCTGACCGACTCCCCGGTCGAGAACTGGGCGTCGACAGACCCGGACTGCTGACCGGTGCTCGCTTCCTGTATGGCGTCGGCGCCTCGCTGGTCCGACGTGTCGGCCGCCGACGCTGACTCCGTGGAACCGACGGCGGCCTGCTCGGAGTTCGCCGAGGCATCTGCTGTGGTGCCGTCTGCGTCGTCTGTCGGCGACTGTGACTCGGGCGACCGTGACGACTCGGGCTCGGGCGACTGCGACGACTGGCGGTCCCGCGTCTCGCCGGGCGACTGGGGGGCCGTCGACCGAGCGTCGTCGGACCGGTACTGTTCAGACGAACTCGACGCCACAGACTGGCCGTCGCTGGGATCCGCCTGTCCGGGCGTCTGGTCGGTCGGCTCGGTCGCTGGGCTGTCGTCCGACTCGCGGGCCCGTCGCCCGGGTGACTGTCCTTCGGTCGATTGGCCGGTTACCGGTCCCTGCGACTCGTCCGACGACGCGCCGTGCTGTCCCGGTTGCGAGTCGGCGCGTGGTTCGTCGGCGGTGTCCGCGCCCAGTTCGCCGTCGGACTCGATCGGATCGGACAGGTCGTCGTCCTCGCTGACGAGCGGGTCGAAGTCATCGCCGAAGACGAATTCGTCTTCGTCCTCGGCCACCCCGACCGTCTCGACCCCGCCGGTGTCTGCCTGCTCGTCGGTCCCAACGACGCGGCCGAGTTCTTCGCTTGACCCGACATCGTAGTGGTTAAACAGCGCCTCTTCGAGCGTCTGGCGGACGACGGGCGCCTTGTCGTTGGGGACCTTGATCCGCTGTGGGCGGCCGTCGACGGTGAGTGCGATGCTCGTCGCCACGCTCGCGCGCTCGAACTCGAGTCCGGTCACGTCCTCGTAGGCGTAAACCTCGAAGTCCTCCGTCCAGACCTGGTTGCCGATGTGTTTGATCAGTCGACCGTCGGCGACGATGAGCGTGAGTTCGCTGAAACGGTAGACGCCCGCGATCGATTCGCGGGACTCGATGACGCCCTCCAGCCGGAGCACACCTTCGAGGAAGAGCTTGAGTACTTTCTCGCCGCGATTGGCGGGGACGGTGAACGACTCGGTACCGTCGAGATACTGCACGGTGAACTTCGTCTTCCGACGGCCTTCGGAGACCGCGAGTTGCTCGATGTCGTGGGAGTACTCTTCGACCGATTCGTCGCTCAGGAGGCCTTCGCCGCGGTAGATGAGCGTTCGTGTCGGCGTGAGACAGACGGCGTCCTCGTCGCCGAGAGAGACGCCGGCCTGGATCTCCTCGTCGCCGAGTGTTCCGTTGACGAGGTCCGGGATGTCCATGGGAGAGGTGTACCCGTCCGTGTGTATAAAACCGCGGGTGCCCAACCATCTTTTTCGCGGCGGGGTCGCGCGGCGACCCCTCCGCCAAAAACATGGGTGAAAAAGGCCGACGGCTCGGGCTTCGCCCTCGCCGTCGGTGAACCGCCTCGCTTCCGTCGGTCGCTCGGAGGATGCCCGGCCGAAAACCACACTGATTCTACTGCGCATCCGAGTCGAACGGAGTGATACGGATTACTGTAGATAGTTTCACAACAGCGGGCGTATCTGGGTTGGGCAGGCGCTGGAACCGGGAATGTTGTCTCGACCTGCGGTAAATAACTACAGTAATCCGTATGAGGCGCGGTTCACCGCTAGAACTTGTTCTGATGAGTCTGCGGTCATTCGCGGGACTCACTCTCGCGGACACCGAACTCGCGCCAGCGGCGCGAGTTCGGCCTTTTTCACCCATGTTTTTGCGCCGAGTGGTGCCCGCAGCGAGCGCAGCGAGCGAGGACACCCGAGGCGCAAAAAGATGGTTGCACAAATGACGAGAGGGCGGCCGAATTGTGGCGATCGCTCGGCGGAGATGGGAAGGTTAAAGACCGATACCACAGTACGAGCAAGTGCGCCCGGGTGGCTTAGCTGGACATAGCGCCGCACTCATAGGGTTTCCTTGCGCGGCAGGCCGGCATGCCCCCGCGAGGCCCGTCAGCCTCGAACCTGGGACATGCGGAGATCGAGGGTTCGGAGCCCTCCCCGGGCATACTTCGTCTGTGACCGCTGTGAAAGCGACTGCGTCGTCGGCGAGCGGAACTACTCGGAGCAGCGCAGTCAGAGGAAAAATACGTCTAGGGACTCAGACGTCGCCGGGGAACTCCTGGAAGAGCGTCTCGAAGTCTTCGGCGTCGCTGAGGTCGGAGACGGACTCATCGGCCTCCTCGCGAAGCTCCTCGACCTCGGTTTCGAGTTCCTCGTACTCCTCGTTGTTCTGGAGTTCGACGTGGTCCTTCTCGGCTTCGAGCGTCGCCTTCTTGGACGCGAGCGAGAAGAACTCCTGCATCCGCTCGTCGTAGTTCTCGCGGCTCAACATCCTGTCGACCGCGCCGCGGAGGTCGTCGAGCATTACCGGTTTGGTGAGATAGTCGTCGAAGGGCATGTCGACGATATCGAAGTCAGGATCCACCGCAGTCACCATCACGACGCGACACTCCAGGCTTCGACCGCGCAGGACCTCAAGCACCTCGTCGCCGTTCATCTCCGGCATCTGCCGGTCGAGGAACACCACGTCCACGCCCTCGTCTGCCTCTTCCAGCGCTTCCTCGGCACCGTACGCGGTCCGGACATCGTACTCTCCCTCCATCCACGTGGAGTACAGATCGGCGATGTCGCGCTCGTCGTCGACGACGAGAATGGTCACTTCCTCGGAGTTGCTCTTCGACGATATCATCGTAGCTCCTGTGCGCTATCTGTACGGACTACCGATTATCTGGGGAAACAGAAGATAAATCCACCCCGCCGATTATCAGGTGCGAAAATAGTCGCCCGGGTTCACCCGAGAAATGTCGCCGAAATGTACGATTCTCGGTGGTTTCGTCGTCATCGACGGAACTATGTCGTCGAGCGTCGTTGCTGAGAGCATGGAGGAGGAGTCCGACGACCCGACGCGCATCCGGACACTGGCGGTCACGGCGGACGATGCGGTCTCCGCCCTCGAAGCGCGCGAGCAACGGGACCGACCGGTCGTGCTCCGAGCGACACCGCCGTTCAGCGGTCGGATGCGGGCTCGCCTCCACGTCGTCGCCGACGAGGACCACGTAGACCCCGCACCGCTGCACGTCGCACCCGACGCGTTGCTCGACGAGTCCGCGCCGGAGCGCCACCACGACCGCCATCAGGAGGCGGTGTCGACGTGGCGAGAGCGCGTCCGCGACCACTTCGACGGCACCGTCGCCGTGGAGACGCCGTCCGGCCCCCACAAGGTCGACCTGACGGTTCTCGGCTGACCGACGCTCCGATCGACGCGACAGGGCTCGACTCAGCCGCGTTCGAGTCGATCCTCGACATCTCGAAATCGTCTGAGGATCGTCGATAAAACGTCTGCTCTATCCTCGGCCGATGATGAAAGGTTCCGTGACGGAGTAAAACGTTGACTACGGACCTTCCGGACGCGTGAAACGTTGTGAAATCACCGGAAGACTCGGGCGGTTATAAGGTAATATCGGACTATTATGAAATCACGAGGTTCCCCGTATGTCAAGTCGTACGTCCGGTCTCACGCCCTCGCTCGAACGACTCGACGTCTCGCTGCCAGACGTCGACAGGAGCGTCGTCGCACCGATCACCGCCGTCGCCTTCTGGGCGGCCGTTGCACTCCCGTTCCTCCACCTCCCGCTGTTGCTCGCGACGGGCCTCTCGTCGGAGCCATACGCCAACGCGTTCGTCGCGCTGCTGGTGTTGAACGTGGTCTCGCTGCTGGTCGGTCACTCCCACTACCGGGACTGACTGGTTCGAGAGAACACACCTGACGGCCCGTCGGAAGTCGTCCTTCACTCACGTCACTCGGTGTTGCCCAGCGCGGCGCGCAGTTGCGGCAACTCGCGCCTGAGTGCCTGCCGCTTGATCAGGACGAACCCCACGAAGATACAACAGAAGCCGACGGCGGTCCAGATGTCGACGACCTCCTGTAGGAAGAGAAACCCCGTCAACGCCGCGAACAGCGGTGCGACGTACGAGACGAGGTTGATCTCGACCGGGCCGAGCCGGTCCAGGAGGTCGAAGTAGATGAGGAAACCGGCTGCGCTCGCACCGAGCGAGAGGTACGCGAGCGACCAGAGAGCCGTCCCCGACCACGTGACGGCGGACAGCGACTCGCCGAGACTGAGACTGACGACGTGCATCAGGCCAGCACCGCCCAGCATCGACCACGCCTCCATCGTCTCGATCTCGACGCCCGAGTCGAGATACGTCGTGACGACGCTCCCGAGGGCGAACGAGAGCGCCGCCGCGAACACGAGCAACTGGGGTATCATCTCACTGGTCAACAGCGCGTTCGGGTCGGGCTGGGACACGGCGACGACGCCCACAATGCCCAGCAGGATACCGACGATCCCGACCGCGGAGAGCCGCTCGTCCGGAAGGAGGCCCCGGGCGAAGACTGTCGTCAACACCGGCGAGAGGCTGACGATGACGGCCGCGGCGGCACTGGTCGTCCCCTGCTCGCCGACGAACAGGAAGGCGTGATAGGCCGCGATCATGAGCGACGCGCCGACGGCGACCGTCGCCCACTCGCCGCGGCCGCGCGGGCGCCACTGCTCGGTTCTGACAGCCGCGTACGCGAGCATCACGATACCCGCGATGTCGTACCGAAGCGCGGCGAACAGGACTGGCGGGAACGCCGCCAGCCCCGCCTTGATCGCCATGAACGCCGACCCCCACAGCGCGGAGAGCAGGAGAAACAGCCCGAGGTTCCGGTAGGTGGACACGGACTGTCCCATTCGCTCGGGCGTGCCTGAATTTTTCGACTCGTGCCCGTCGCGCCGCACCGAACCGGACGACCCGGGTCGCGCGTCCACTCGACCGCGCGGGTCACCCCTACGAAACCCCCACACGTTTAAATCACCCGATCACCAAGGCATCGTATGGCCGCATACGGCCGGCCGACCCTTCGGGACTTGTTCGACGAGGCACCGACGCCGCACATCGCCCACCCGCCTCGCACACACCATCGAGACTTCTATCTCGCCACCGACGGTTCGTATCGAGCGAGCGGTGGCACTGCGCCGGGCGAGGACTCCCGGGAGTTCACCGGCGGACTGGGTGTGGTCATCGAGACGCGCGACGGCGAACGCGTCGCGCGGCTGTCGGTCCCCAACCGCGCGCCCGACAACAACGTCGCGGAGTATCGGGCGCTCCACCTCGGACTCGACGTACTCGCCGCCCGCTCCCCGTCGGACGCGAGCGTCGGCGTCCTCATCGACCACGACGCCCTCGCCGAGAACGTCAACGCGGCGGTCCTGACCGACCGCGACCCCGGGTTCGAGTCGACGCAGTCGGTCTCGCATCCGCCCCGGATCGGCCTCCACTGGCGGGGCATCCGCTCCCGACTCCGGGACTTCGCGGAGATCCGTGCGGCTCGCCTCAACAGTGGACACAACCCCGCGCACCCGCTCGCGAACGCCCCCGACGAGTACGCGCACGTCAACAGCGAACCCGACCGCTGTCTCCTCCCCGAAGCGCCCTCGACGACCGGTGACGACCGCTACCCGCCGCCGTCCCGGGCCGACCGCGGGAGTGCATCGGACTGATACGGATTATTGTAGATTATTTCCGGAGAGGGCCAACCCCGGGGTCAGCGCGTACCGGTAAATCGCTCCAATAATCCGTATGAGACGATTCAATCTTCCTCGTCGTCCGGCAACTGGTCGATAGCCCGCTCTCGGCTGTGTCTGGCGAGTCCGCCGTGACCGGCGAACCGACCGAGAGACTGCTCTCTCGGGACCGGTTCCCACCAGTCACCGTCCGCTGGACGAACTCTTCGGATCCACACTGCTGTCAGCAGCAGCCAGAGCGCGGTGAACAGCACGACGGCCGGGAGTCCGCTCGGCGGCGACAGGCCAACCCCGAGGCGAGTCAACGCCCGGGTGACCGGTCGTGACCCGACAAATAGCACACCGAACACGAGGAAGCTCGCGAACACGTACAGGAACACTCGCGTCGGCTGGCCGGAGATATCGACCGTTCGCTCCATCGGTCTATCTCTGAATCGACGCACCTATCGAACGAATGTCTTGTAGGGCGAGACGTTCTGGCGTCGCCCACCTTGCGAGTCCAGTTACGTGGCCTGTTCGACCAGCGACAGCAGTTTCTCGGCGTCTCTGATCCGCTTTCGTCGCAGTTCCTCGCTCAGACTCGGGGAGTCGAGTCCCTCCAGCGCGTTGATCGCGCGGTCGAGCCCCCTGATGACGTCGACGAGCCGTTCACCCTCCTCGTAGGTAATGTCGTCGTCGGCGATCCGCTGTTTCCGCGCCAGCCGTTCCCGTTTGAGTTTCCGCTCCATCTCCTCGATACGCTCGCGCTCCTCGTCGGGGACCGCCTCCAGACGTTTGCACTCGAAGACGAACTCCCGCAGGTCGACCTCACTCCCCTGAACGGTGACCGTTTCAGGTATCTCCTCGCCGATGGTCCCGCTCTTGCGCTGCGTCGAATCGAGCAGTCGCTGTCGCTCCCGTTCGTTCATGATCCCGTCTCTCGGGTCGATTTCGTCTCGATACCGTGTGGCTTCACGCGGACGATGCACCTCGCGCCCGTCCCGCTGGCACAGTTTGTCGTCACCGATGTGATCTCCGAGGCAATCGGTTGTAAGCGCTCGGAGCAGCGGATTACTCCAATTGTTCTGACAGGAAGGTAGCGTTTAGTCGGCCGAGACCGAACCGGAGCGTATGGCGGGAGACGAGTCGACAGTGGCGTTCGAGGTCCTCAGCAACGAGACCAGAGTCGAGATCCTCCGGTCGCTGGCCGACGCCTTCGCCGAATCGCCGACCGACCCGTTTCTCGACTACAGCGAGCTCCGGGCGGCGGTCGGGATGCGCGATAAGGGCAACTTCAACTACCCCCTCGACCGGCTCGACGACCTCCTCGTGGACGGGCCCGAGGGGTACGCCGTATCCAGCGTCGGTCTCGAAGTCGTCTCCGCGCTGGCCTCCGGGTCGCTAAACCCCGACTGGACGTGGGGGCCAGTCGACGCTCCCGGAGCGTGTTTCTTCTGTGGAGACTCGCTCGCGCTCCGCTACGAGAACGGTCACCTCCGCCTCACCTGTGACACGGACGAGCACGCCCTGCTGTTTCCCGTCGCCCCACGGCTCCTCGATAGTACGGCAGACGCGCGGGGTGACGTCGTCGAACGAGTCGCTGTGAGCAGCTATCGGCAGGTGCTCCAGCTCCGTCACGGGATCTGCCCCGAGTGTCAGGGTGCTGTGACACCGGAGATCGCGCCGGAACCCAAACCCGACCAGGGCGGCTACTACTTCCACGGCGACTGTCAGGGGTGTGGCTTCCAGCACGGGTATCCCGTCGGTGCGGCCGTCCTCACACACCCCGACGTGGTCGCTGCCTGTTCCGAGCGGGACATCGACGTTCGGACGACGCCGTTCTGGACGCTGGAGTGGTGCCACGTGGGCCACGAAACTGTCGTTTCGGTGGACCCCCTGCGCGTCCGCGTGGACGTGCAACTGGACGGCGAAACGCTGTCGCTCACCCTCGACAGTGGGGCCACAGTCGTCTCGACGGAACGGTCTGAAACGGCGCGAAGTAAACGTTCGGAAACTGAGTGAAAGGATTCGACTACCGTGGCCTGTGACCCTATTTTTCGCTCTCTTGCTGCTGGGCGTCGACGACCGCGACCCCGCCGAGGTTGACGATGTCCTTGACCTCGTCGCCCCGCTGGAGGACGTGAACGGGCTTGTCCATGCCGACGAGCATCGGGCCGATGGCCTCCGCGCCGCCGAGGCGCTGGAGGAGCTTGTAGCCGATGTTGCCCGCTTCGAGGTTCGGGAAGACGAGCACGTTCGCCGGGTCTTCGAGGTCGGCGAAGTCGTAGGTCCCGTCGAGGATGTCCTCGACGACGGCGGTATCGGCCTGCATCTCGCCGTCGACGGGGAAGTCGACTTCCGGGTCGTCGTGGAGGTCGGAGACGGCGTCGCGGAGCTTGCGGGTGCCGCGGTTCTCGACGCTGCCGAAGTTCGAGTACGACAGCAGGGCCGCGCGCGGCTCGATGTTGAAGTCGCGAGCGAGATTCGCCGTGTGTTTTGTGACCTCCGAGAGGACGTCGGCGTCGGGGTCCAGGTTGACCGTCGTGTCGGCGCAGAAGACGACCTGGTTCTTGAACGTCAGCATGTAGACGCCCGCCGCGTAGTCGGCCTCGGGCGCGGTGCCGATGACCTTCAGCGGCGGTCGGAGTGCCGAGGGATAGTGGTGGGTGAGGCCGGTCAACATCGCGTCGGCGTCGTCCTGCTCGACCATCACGCTGGCGAGGTAGTTCGTGTCGTTCTCGATGAGTTCGGCGGCCTCGCTGCGGGTGATCCCCTTGCGCTGGCGGAGCTCGTAGAGGCGGTCGGCGTACTCCTCGTAGTCGCCGTTCTCGGCGTCGACGACCTCCGGCTCGAAGTCGAGTCCCAGACCCGCGGTCGTCGCCTCTATCTCCTCGCGGTCGCCGACGAGCACCGGGTGAGCGATGCCCTGCTCCCGGAGCTGGAAGGCGGCGCGGATCATCTTCTCGTCGGTGCCCTCCGCGAGCGCGAGGCGCTTGGGGTCGCTCTTCGCCTTGTTGAGCACCACGCGCATCATCTCGCGGGACTTGCCGAGCCGCGCTTCGAGGCGCTCGACGTAGTCGTCCAGGTCGAGTTCGGTCCGGGCGGCACCGGACTCCATGGCCGCCTCGGCGACGGCGGGCGCAACCTCGAAGAGGACGCGCGGGTCGACGGGTTTCGGGATGATGTACTCCGGCCCGAACTGGAGCGGCTGGTCGCCGTATGCCTTGACGACCTCGTCGGGGACGTCCTTCCGAGCGAGTTCGGCCAGCGCCTCGGCGGCGGCGCGTTTCATGTCCTCGTTGATGTCGGTCGCGCGCACGTCGAGTGCGCCGCGGAAGATGAAGGGGAACCCGAGGACGTTGTTGACCTGGTTGGGGTAGTCCGAGCGGCCGGTGCCCATGATGACCGTGTCCTCGCGGGCGGACTTGGCGTCCTCGTAGGTGATCTCGGGGTCGGGGTTTGCCATCGCGAAGATGATCGGGTTCTCGTTCATCGACCGGACCATCTCCTGGTCGACGATGCCGCCGACGGAGAGCCCGACGAACACGTCAG
>PXSD01000065.1:13330-15392 GCA_003023165.1 Halobacteriales archaeon QS_9_67_15
TGATGATCCCCGAGGAGTCACACATCAGGACGTTCTCCTGCTTCGCGCCCAGCGAGAGGTAAAAGCGGGCGGTCGCGATGGCGCTGGCACCGGCGCCGGAGAAGACGACCCGCATGTCTTCGAGGCTCTTGCCGGATAACTCGGCGGCGTTGATGAGCGCGGCACCGGAGATGATGGCGGTCCCGTGCTGGTCGTCGTGGAAGACGGGGATGTCCATCCGCTCGCGGAGCTCCTCCTCCATCGTGAAACACTCCGGCGCGCTGATGTCCTCGAGGTTGATCCCGCCGAAGGTGGGCTCCATCGCCTCGACGGCCCGGATGAACGCGTCCGTGTCGGTCTCGTCCAACTCCACGTCGAACACGTCGATGTCAGCGAACCGCTTGAACAGGACGCCCTTGCCCTCCATCACGGGCTTGGACGCCTGCGCGCCGATGTCGCCGAGCCCGAGCACCGCCGACCCGTTCGAGACGACGCCGACCATGTTGCCCTTGGCCGTGTACTCGTAGGCGTCGGCCGGGTTCTCGTCGACCGACAGACAGGGCGCGGCCACGCCCGGCGAGTAGGCGAGTTGCAGGTCCCGCTGCGTGTTCGTCGGCTTCGTCGTCGCGGTCTCTATCTTCCCGGGCGGTTCGCGCCGGTGATACTCCAGTGCGTCCTCGTCGAGTCCCATACGATACCCCCGGAGGGGACCGAAAAAAACCTTCTCGTTGCGCCAAATGACGACGAATAGTTCGTCGTTCGTCGAAACCCTTTAACGCCCAAATGCGCCGCCGAGACGGCCTGAAGCGAGACGGGCGGTGGATCGGTCGCTCGGTGAACGGGAACGATCCCCCGGTCAGGTTTACCTGCGTTGGAGCGGATGGGAGAGACAGCAGTCGGTGGGGTGGCGGTCGTTCGGTCGAACGGGTGGCCAGCGCGAAATGAGGGGAGTAAAGTCCGTGGCGGACGAAGCGCGACCATGACCCGTCGCCTTCGGACTCTCGCGGGCGTCACGACGGCCCTGACGTTCGTGCTCATTCTGCTGGGGATCCACACCGGGTCGACCGGTGGCGGTCTCTCCTGTGGGACGCGCTGGCCGCTCTGTAACGGCTGGATGGGGCTGTTCCCCGCGAACTGGGCGAGCTTCTTCGAGTGGCTCCACCGCTTTTTCGCGATGGTCGTCGGCTTCCTGCTCCTGGGGTGGCTCTACGGCGTCTGGCGCTGGCAGGACGACCGTCGTGTCCGGTACAGCGTCACCGCGGCTATCGCCATCCTCCCCGTTCAGGTCGTGTTGGGAGGCGTGACCACGACCGCCGGCGGCATGTTCCCGGGCGGATTCAATCCCGCCGTCATGACCGCTCACTTCACCACCGCGACGACTATCTTCGCGCTGCTCGTCCACGCGACCGCTCGGCTGTTCGGCGCACCCGGGTCCGACGCCGTGCGGTCGGTCGTCGGCCTCGGCGGCGGACTCGTCGCGCTCGTCGCCGTCTTCGAGTTCGTCCCCGTCTTCGACCATCCGCCGACGAACCTGGTCGCCTACTACGCCGCGGCGTTCGCCCTGCTCGGCGTGCTCGTCGCGCTCCTGACCTGGAGCGAGCCCATTGTCGACCTCGCGAACCTCCTGCGGTTCCGCGCGGTCGCCGCCACCGCAACGCTCCTCCTCTACGTCGCCATGGTGTTGAGCCGCCAGAAGTGGGGGCTCCCGGAGTTCTACGGGGAGGCCACGACGCTCCTGCTCGCAGCCGCCATCGCCGCGCTCTCCGTCCTCGCGAACCGGGTGGTCGTCGACACCGCCGGCCTCGGCACGCAGCGCGCCGACTGATCGCTCCTCGATCAGCACTCTCGCTTTCCGTCTCGTCCCAGTTGGACGTTGTCTCGACGGCTCGGTCGAAAAACAGCGATAGCGTCACCCGACCGCGGAGACGACCTCACATGAAATCCGTGAGACCGGCCTGGTCGTCGTCCGCGTCCGCCGACTCGCTTGCCCTCCCGTTCCCGTCGTCCGCCGTCTCCTCGCTGGATGTCCCGTCGAGCGAAGCCTGTTCGGACGCCGATTCGCCGCTCTCGTCGTCTGCCGCTT
>PXSD01000066.1 GCA_003023165.1 Halobacteriales archaeon QS_9_67_15
TTTAGTTTAGCAAAACCCGCCGAAGAGAGCGCAGACACCAGCTGAAAGCCCCGAGACGCTCGCCTCCCGCGGCTCGCTGTCGTTCGAGAGAGCGAAGCTCTTCCGCAGCCCATCAGAAATCTCCGATTTCTGGGGACGGCGGCTGACGCAAGCACCGCAGCGCGGGTTGCGAGCAGCGCAGCGAAGCCCCCGAGTCGAGACGGCCGGGGCTTTTAGTGCTTGTCACCGTCGCATCCGTCAGAATTCTCTTAACTAAACACGACCGGTCGAGCGGAGAGAACGAGTGACACACCCGCGAAAGGGCTTTTCCGTTGGCCCGTGGGGCTGCTCGTATGTCGACTCTCTTCCCGGAACGCATCGAAACGGACCGGCTCCTCCTGGAACCGGCGACGACGGAGACACTGGACCCGCTCGACCTGTACGAACACGTCCGCGAAGGCGCGCCGCACATCGACGAAATCACCGAGTACGTCACCTGGGACCCTCACGAGACGCCGAAGGTGACGGCGGAGTTCCTCGAACTGATCACCGAACAGCGCGGGAACAACGAGGGCGCGACCTACGTCGTCCGACCGCGAGAGGGAGAGGAAGGGGCCGGCGAGTTCGCTGGCCTCTCCGGTATCAGCGTCGACTGGGACGCCGGGACCGCGGAGTTCGGCGCGTGGCTCCGCAAACCCTTCTGGGGCCGCGGCTACTCCGGCGAACGCGCGGCGGCGTTCATGGGCGTCGCCTTCGAGCGTCTAACCCTCAGCGCCGTCGTTGTGACGGTCTTCGACGGGAACGAGAGATCGCGCAAGGCAGTTTCGCGATACGTCGAAGCCCACGGCGGCCGCCACGAGGGGCTCTTGCGGAACTTCCAGACCGCCATGGACGGCTCGACGGCAGACGTCCGCCGCTTCACCGTCACCGCCGAGGAGTACCGCGAGGCCGCAGCCGGCGAGTAGTACCGCGAGCCGGCAGGGAGTGACTGGGAGAGCGGACCACCGCCGGTGCGTCAGGCATTTGCCCGCCGGGCGCGGAGTGTCGAGCGATGGATCCCGAATACCGCGACCGGGCGATGTTCGTCGCCGAGACGCTCGTCCTCGCGGATCTCCACTTCGGGAAGGCCGAGGCCTCGACCGTCGAGCTCCCTATCGGCGCGGGCGCGGACTGCGTGGAGCGCCTGACAGCACTGCTCGACCACTTCGACCCGGCGGAGGTCGTCCTCGCCGGCGACGTGTTCCACTCGTTCAGTTACATGCCCGACTCGGCCGACGAGGCGCTCTCGGGGGTCGCTCGCGCCGTCCGCGACGCGGGCGCTCGGCTCGTCGTCGTCGAAGGGAACCACGACACGATGCTCGGCGCCGCCTACGCCAGTGACCTCCACGACGAGTACGCGTTCGAGACGGACAGCGGCGAGAGAGTCGTCGTGACGCACGGCCACGAAGAACCCGAGCGCACGGCGGACAGCTTTATCATCGGTCACGACCACCCCGCCATCGAGATCGAGGGGCAAAAGCGGCCGTGCTTCCTCGCCGGCGACGGCGCGTACCGCCGCTCGGACGTGTTCGTCGTCCCCCCGTTCAATCGACTGGTCGAGGGACTGTCGGTGAACGGCCGGTTGGACGGGTCGCGGCCGGAGCTCTCGCCGCTGGTGACCGCTGTCGGCCAGTTCCGACCCGTGGTCTACGACGACGAGACAAACGAGACGCTCACGTTCCCGCCGCTCTCGCAGTTCTCGCGGATGCTGTAACCTGAACAATCGACCCTAAACTTGACTTTAGATGATAATCTATTTCTTTATATCAGTGCCAGAATAAGCTTCCAAAAACCATAAAACAAAACCAACGTGAACTTGTACTAGGATGTACTAGTCATATGTCCACTGTAGTTAAGTAGTGGTGGGTGCTACCGCGTAGCACCATGATCGAGACGAACGTGGGAACCGTGGCAATCAGTTCGCCGCCGACGATCGAGCCCGAAACGTGTGTCTCGCGAGCGGCTGAACAGTTACGCTCAACGGATGTCTCGGCGCTCGTCGTCCTCGATACGGAGACAGTCGTCGGCATCGTCACCGAGTCGGATATCGTCGCACTGGTCGCAGAGACCGACGAGCGGCCGCCGGTGAGTGAGATTCTCTCCAGTCCAGTGACGACCGTGTCCCCCCACTCGACCGTCCGGGAAGTCGCAGAACGGATGCGGACTGCCGGTGTCAGCCACCTTCCCGTCGTCGAGGACGGCGTCTATTACGGACTGGTTTCTACCGAACAGATAGCGCCGTTCGTCTCGCGACACAAGGTCGACATCGAGTGGCACGGCGAACGGACGCGCGTCGAGACAACCGATCACTCGGGAGCGACCGCGAGTAACTGAACTGGTCACACGTCGTCAGAAACTTTTTTTGCCGCGACCTGCCCGCTCTCCAGCGCACCCTGAATCGACGACCACTGGGTGTAGTCGCCCGCGAGATAAACGGAGCCGTCGGGCGCGTCGACCGCGGGAAGGTCGTCCCCGAACCCCGGTGGCTGGTCGAACTGCGCGAACTCGATCCGGTCGGTCGCGACGAGTTCGAGGTCGTCGAACCGGTGTTCGGGGTACCACGTTACCAGCGCGTCCCTGACGGCCGTCGCGAGTTCTTCGTCGCTCCGGTCGGGGACACCCAGTGTCGTCGCGGAGAGGAGCGCCTTCCCGTCTGGGGCGTACTCCGGTGCGACGGTCGACAGCGGCGCGACGGTGTTCGGACAGCTGTCGACGGCGTTGAGGACGAGCCGCCGTCCCGTGTCGAGCGAGCGGTGTTCCCGCGTCGAGAAGTACTGCGTCACACAGCCCCGCGGGTCGGTCGGGACGGTCTCGACGCCCGTCAGCTCGCTCGCGCGCTTGGGGTCGGTCGCGACGACGGCCGCGTCGGCGTCGACGGTCTCTCCACCCGCCTCGACGGTCGTCGACCCGTCGTCGCTGTCGACAGCGGCGACTTCGATGTCCGTCTCGACGGTCACCCCGGACTCGCGGGCGCGAGCGGCGAGTTGGTCCGAGAGAGCGCCCATCCCCTGGGCGGGGACGGCGGTGTTACCGCGCGAGAGCATCGAGAAGGTGTAGCGGAACACGCCGGCGTCGGTCGAGAGCGACCGGTCGAGCGTGATCCCGCCGTAGAAGGGCGCGGCGAAGTTCTCGAGGAACCGGTCGGAAAAGCCCTTCCGGTCGAGGTACGACCGGATGCTCTCTGCGGGGCCGTCCAGGAGCGTCTCGGGGTCGGCGGTGCCGAGCTCCCGACGCAGCTTCAGAACGCGCAGTTTGTCCATGACAGTCACGTCGGGGTTCATCGCCGATTCGATGGCGGCGAGGGGAGCTCGCAGCGGGTCGGCGAGCGCCGACCGGTGGTCCGGGCGGGCGATCGTCGCGCCGGGAGCGAACCTCCGCAGGCCGAGCACGTCGAGGTCGAACTCCTCGCGGACGGCGGGATACTCCGTGAACAGCACCTGGAACCCGCGGTCGAGGGTGAACCCGTCGACCGTGCGAGAACGGACGCGCCCACCCAGTTCGTCGCGGCGCTCGAACAGCGTCACGTCCGCGCCGTTGTCGGCCAGTCGTCTGGCCGCGACCATCCCCGCCAATCCTCCGCCGACGATGACGACCTCGCTCATACCCCGACGTCGGTGTCGACCTACTAAACGGCGGCTGTCTCGGGTCGCGACCGGCGGCGAGAGGGCCGGGTTACCCGCGGACTGCAGCCGTGAACGAACAGTGCTTAGTCGATGGCAGCCTGCGCTCCCGATATGGACACCACCGCGGCGCTCAACGGACTCGCCTGCGTCGACTGCGACGGGACCCACGACCCGGCCGACGCTCCCCGCCGCTGTCCCGACTGCGGCGGCGTGCTCGTCCCGTCCTACGACGACTCCGCCCTCGACGTGATGCGGGACTCGCTCGCGAGCGAACGGTTCGACGGCGTCGCGCGCTTCGGCGACCTGCTCCCGTTCGCGACCGATTCCCTCGTCACGCTCGACGAGGGGTCGACGCCGCTGAGCTCCTGTCCCGAGTTCGCCGACGAGCTCGGTGTCGAGGCCGTTTACGTCAAAGACGAAGGCGCGAACCCGACCGGGACGACGGCCGACCGCGGGACCGCACTCGCCGTGGCCGCCGCACGCGCTCACGGCGCGGAGAAAGTCGCGCTCCCGACGACGGGCGACGCCGGTCAGAGCAGCGCCGCCTACGCCGCCCGCGCCGACCTCGACTCGGAGGCGTTCGTCCCGACGCGCTCGACGTTCGTCGCCAAAGCTATGACGAATGTCCACGGCGGCGAGATGAGCGTCGTCGAAGGCCGCTACCCCGACGCCGTGGACGCCTTCGAGAGCGCGATGGCCGACGAGGACAGCGCCGACTGGCACTCGCTCGCGCCGTTCGACTCGCCGTACCGCCACGAGGGCGCGAAGACGCTCCTCTTCGAAGTCGTCGAACAGCTCGACTGGTCGGTCCCCGACGCCGTCGTCCACCCGACCGCACACGGCCTCGGCGTCGTCGGCAGTCACCTCGCCGCGGGCCAGTTACGGGCGACTGGACTTGCCGATGACGCGCCCGCACTCCACGTCGCCCAGCCCGAGCACTGCGCGCCCATCGTCGCCGCCGACGACGCCGGCGAGGACGACGCCGAGGTCTGGGAGCGGCCGGACACGCTCGTCGGCGCACTGGAGGTCCCCGACCCGGCGGGCGGCGCGCTCGCGCTCGACGCCGTCCGCGACACCGGCGGCTGGGCGGTCGGTGCCAGCGACGACGACGCGCTCGAAGCCGCAGTCACGCTCGCCGCGGAGGGCGTCGAGATGAGCGCCACCGGGGGCGTCGGTGCCGCGGCCGCGCAGGAACTCGCAACGAGCGGTCATCTCGGGAGCGACGACGTTGTCGTCCTCGTCAACCCCGTCGCCGGCAACAAAGAGAACGACGTGCTCCGCTCGCACCTGATGCGCAAGGGCGTCTGATACGGATTATTGTAGATTATTTCCGGATTGCGCCGACCCCGGGGTTGGCGCGTACCGGTAAATCGCTACAATAATCCGTATGAGTCGAAGATTCGACTTTCCCAACGGCGCGCGCTGTCGCGCGTCTCGTCGCGCGACCGTAGCCGTGCGAGGGACGAGTAACGCAGGGAGCGTAGCGACCGAGTAACGAAGTCGGTTGGGGAGGAACGTGGCCGTCTGCGGTGCGATACGACCGCGATGCGGTCCTCGGTGGACTGAAAGGGCGAGGTCCGGTCGCGCGGTTTGCGCGGGCCACTATCCGAGTGACCGCAGGGAGCGAGGATATCCTGCACAAACCGCGCGAGCGGGCCGAGGGCTTTCGTCTCCCAGCAGTTCCTGCAGTAACAAGTACTACTCCAGCGTCGCGTTCGCGAGCGTCACAGAGCGAACGGACCCACGCAGAGACCCCTCCCAGACGACGCGCACGCTGTCGCCGGACTCCAGGTGGAAGCCGACGCTCCGGTCCCCGTCCAGGTAGTTCTCGTCGCCGTCGGCGTCGACGCTCGGGTCGTCGACGGCCAGCGACTCACCGGCCCGAACGGGGTACTCGCCGCCGCGCTTCGTCGGGCCGTCCCGGTCGCGCACCCACACCACCGTCTCGCTGTTCCCGGTGCTCTCGTCGACCACGACAACCGAGAGCCGTTCGGTCGTCCGGTCCGATATCGAGTCCCCGCCGGCGTGCTCGACGGTCAGCGCCCCCGCATCGCTGTCGAAGGAGACTGCGAAGTCAGCGTCGGGGCTGTCGCGGCGGAACTCGTCGCCGAAGGAGACGACCGAGCCAACGACCGCGAGCGTGACCGCGAGCACGAGCCCCGCCAGACAGCGGCCAGCAGCGAGGAGCACCCGAGGTCGTCCCGGGGCGAGCATCCGCATCACCGGTCCCTGGGACCCCGGGCTGGTCGGGCTCGTGACGGGTGCTGTCGGCGGAATCTATCCGCCTCGAGCGAGGCGAAACATCACTCGAAGGGCTCTGGTGCGCCCGATTACACTTCCGCTGCGGTCGCGTAACTTCTTATACCATCCAGCGTCAACCGTCGTACGCCTCCCACTGAAAACACGCGGAGACGGA
>PXSD01000067.1 GCA_003023165.1 Halobacteriales archaeon QS_9_67_15
TACGCCGAACCGGACGACGAGGCCGCCGTCGTGGCGACGACCGACTACGGGACGGAGTTCGCCTCTATCGTCGCCAACGAGCGCGGAAACGTCTTCGGCACGCAGTTCCACCCCGAGAAGTCCGGCGAGACCGGCCTCCGTATCCTCCGGAACTTCGTCGACGTCTGCGTCGAGCGGTAGGCCGACGCGTGCGGGCCGACGCTGAACGCGGCGCTCCGGATTCCGCGACCGCGAGCGACCCTAACGAGTACGGCACCACTGCAGTTCGCCGAGCGCCCCTCGGTTCATGTATGAAACAGCGACCGACCGCCGCTCGCATCGACTGACCCTCGATATTTCCGGCCGGATGGGCGCGACGACCTCGAAACCGCGGTCGACGAAACCGTCGACGCGGCCGGGGACCTCCGCAAGGGGTTCGACATCGTCACGAACCTCGCTGGGCTCACGCCCCCTTCACCGGAGGCGGCGAAGCCGATCAAGCGCGCGCAGGCAGCGCTGAAGGACCTCGGCGTCGACCGCGTGGTCCGCGTCGTCGACGAGGAGACCAGTCAGGTCGTCGTCAACGCCTTCGAGCGCCGCTCGCGCAGCGTGGGGTATAGCGGCGAGACGGCGGAGACGGTCGCCGAAGCCGAGCGGCTGCTCGACCGCGGGACGGTCGACGGCTTCGCGAGCGCCCGAGATAGTCTCGTCGTACCTACATGAAATCCGCGATCCCGCTCTGCTTGTTGTTATCGTTCTCGAAGACCCGCTTTATCGACCGGTCGAGCACTTCGAGGCGCTGTTTCGTGTAGGTACGACAGCCGAACTCCTCGGCGACGCGCGTCGCCGTCTCGATGTACTTGTTGACCGACCCCTCGTGGACGGTGAGATTGACGCGCCCGCCGCACTCGCGACAGTCGCCGGAGAGGGGCATCCGCCGGTACTTCTCGCCGCAGTCCAGACAGCGCACGTCCTGGCGACTGAAGGCCCGGAGGTTCCCGATGAGGTCCGGCAGGAAGTGGTACTCGATGATGCGCTCGGCCACGTCCGTCTCGTCGACCGCCCGGATCTTCCGCGAGAGCTCGAGCTGAGCGTCCATCTTCTCCTCCATCGACCCGAGCGTCTTGTACGCCGAGAGGTCGGGACCGGCCGCGATGTCCGAGGTGTCGTGCGTGTGGTCGAAGCCCGAGTACTTCTCGTCGGTCCCCAGCGTCGTCTCGGCGATGGTCATGATATCCTCGACATCTTCGGGGTCCGCGAGTTCGCGCGTGGCCTCGTAGAACTCCTTTGGGTACTCCCGCATGATGTCGACGTTGTGGGCCTCGTCGTCGATCTCCGACGGGTCGATGCGCGAGGACATGACCAAGGGTGCGTCCATCCTCCCCCCCCTCCGGTTTGGCAGGAACTGTCTAGAAAAGTTCAAAAGACCATCCATGAGCAGCATTACGCAATCCTCGTCACCGTCGCATTGACCGACGAACAGGTCTTCAGCAACTAGCGTGTTGGTGTCTTTGACAGTGAGTGAGTAGAGATGCGATGTTTCGCTCTCCACGATATCGATGGTCTCGATTTCGTCAAGCCAGATATCTCCGCCATCTCCACAGAGTCGCTGGGTTCGGACTTCGATCGAACTGACCGACTCTTGCAATGTTTCGCTCTTTCGCGGGAGATGGAATCCAATTTCGTCCGCAAATCGAACTGCGTTCTCCGACGTTACTTTGAGGACCCATGACTCGAACGTCTTCTGTTCGTCGTAGAACTCTGCGATCGCCCCAGTTTCCGGTGTCCGGGTTTCCCGGTAGGCTTTCGTGATGATCCCAAACCGCTTCAGCGCGGCGATGAGGTCGGATTTCAACTCGTCGCTGACAGTGTGTGCTCGTACTTCGATCCGGGAGCTAGACACACTCCCGTCGCCGCTGAAATACGCCGCGAGGAACGCTCGAAGAACGTCTGTGGGTCCGGAAAGCACTGATTCCGGGATGCATTTTGTTTCCGCACGACAGCCGGTATACAGAATCTCGTCGAACAGAACGGTCACCAGTCTGCTTGAGACCGTTATCTTCCACTGGTTCTCCTCGAACCCCTCGATACCGAGCGAGCCACGGAAGGTCTCGATTATCTGTTCACGTGCGGCCTGGTCCGGAATACAGATCGTCGTTTGGTAGAAATTCCCCTCGCTCTGACGTGTAAACCCTTCTGCAGCGTAGTATCCGAGGACAGTAGCGAACTCGTTGTCGATCGTGAGGTATCGCTCTACTGTCGCGGTATCCCGCCGCAGTGAGAGTGTGATATCGTCAGGGAGTATCTCCGCCGGGGACCGTTCGAAGAGTTCATCGAAGACAGCGACTGGAACGCTATCTCGACTCACCCAGTTGTATACAGTTGAATCGCTCAGGCCCAACTGTTCGGTAGTTGGCTTGAGATAGTAGTCACCAGATGTCGCTTCGTCGAACAGCGATTTGATCCGTTCCGAACCCAATCCGCGGACCACGAGCTCATCGTTCGGAACTGCGTCGCTGCCACAGAATTCCTCTAAGAGGTCGATCCGCTTTCGATGTCCATCGACCTGAACCGACTTCGGCATCGGAAGGTCGTCACCTACTTCGAGATTACGGGCGGATACTCGCTCGACCTTCCCGTCCCACCGACGCATCGAGTGTTCTGGGGAAACAGTCAGTGTTCGTCCCGTCTTCGTCTTGACCTCGATCAGGTGGTCCGTCGACGGATGCTTCGACAGCGCTTCAACCGGTTTCCGAACAGGTTCACCGCTTTCCGTTACGGACGGAACTGTGAGCTCGCCGGATAATTCCTGAACGAGCGACCCGAAGTCGTCTTCCTCCGGATTCTCCAGACGGTTTTCGACCAATCGCTCGATGGTTTCGTGATGCCACTCACCTGCTTCGTCCACGTACCAAACTTTCGTGTCCGGGTGGAAGCAATTCCGACGCTTCGCGGCGTGAAAGTACGGATGAGCGTATCCGACAGCGGCCGTCGTAAATCCGATAATCCGTCCGACAGTAGCGGCGCTGGTGTGGGGAGCCATCCCGAAGACGAGTTCGCCGACGAGGTCGTCGCGCTCGTCGAGTTCGTAGAACGGGTCGAGGCCGTAGTAGGACTCCAGCAGGTCGTCGACGAAGTCGGCGGTCCTGAGCATGTGCTCGGCCGCGCCCTCGGAGAGGACGACGTCCTGGACGTTGAGTTCGACCAGTTGGTCGTCGTGCTGGAGCGGCTGGCCGTGGATATCGTCCTCGTAGCCCAGCGCACGGAACGCCTCGGCGGTCACGTCCAGTTCGGAGGGCCGGACGGCTGTCACGGGGAGGTCCGTCATGTCGTAGCGGACGGTGCCGTCCTTGAACGCAGAGACGCCGTGTTTCGCGCGGAGGATCCCCTTCTCCATCGGCTCGGGTGTCTTCTGCTCCGATGAGAGGCCCTTGACGGCCTTGAGCGCGTCGTAAGCCGTCGGTCGTTCGTTCAGGTTCGCGAGCGCGTCCTTGAACTCCCGGTTCACGTCGACGACCTCCGTCCGGGTCGGGCGCGCGAGCGTCTCGCAGCGGGAACACTCGGCGCGGCCCGACTCGTCGGGTTCGACCTCGCTGTCGCAGTCGGGGCAGACGTAGACGGCCTCGCAGACGCCGCCGCAGTCGGGACAGCGGGGCTTGTACGTCCGATTGCCGCAGTCGGTACACTCCTGGCGGCCGACTTCAAGTTCGACCTTTCCTCGGGAGTCGTCGTAGCTGTCGCCGGCGACCGCAGCGTCGCCGACCTTCCGCTGGGAGCCGCCGGTCTCGCCGATGGGGAACAGGGTGTGGACCGCCGGCGAGAGGTCGCGGCTCTCGGACTTCTCGGGCCGGCCCATCCGGTTGCCGATGCGAGTCGGAGCCCGCTCGCGCACCGCGAAGGGCGCGACCTCGTTGACGGCCAGGATGGCGTTCGCGCCGTCCTCGGTCGACGCGGCCGAAGAGTCCAGTTGCGCGTCGCTGGCCTCGCCGCCGCCGTAGGTGCGGGCGCGTTCGGAGAGGTCTTCCGGGGACCAGTCGCGCTCGAGTGAGTCGTCGAACCCGAGGCTCCGGACGAGCGGCCGCCAGTCCGGGACCACGAGTGTGTCCTCGGTCTGCGTGTGCTCGACGAGCAGGTGTTCGACGGCCTCGCGGACCGGCGGCGAGCGCGGGAGGACGAGGTCCCCGGCGGCCGCGGCACCGGCGTCGCGCTGGTGGCCGTCCGTGGCCGCGTCGTGCTGTGTACCGCCGGTGTCCTCGGTATCGTCCGGATCCTGCGCCACGGCACCGTCTGCCTGTGCAACCCGTCCCTGCTCCACGGCGTCGGCCAGCGTACACACTTCGTCGACGCTCAGGTCGTGCCAGCAGTAGGTGTAGTTCGGGTGCAGCGGCGCGTCGTAGGCCTCGACCCAGTCGAGCGCTTCCTGGGCGCTCGGGTTCGACAGGTCCACGTCCGTCGAGTCGCGCATCGCCTGGAGGTCCGCGCCGGCCTCGTCGAACTCCTGGACCCACCACTCGACGGTGTAGGAGGCGGGCGCGAGCGGATGGTTGTTCTCGACGAACTCGCCGTAGTTGACGAGGTACTCCCCGAGGTCGACCACCTTCTCGACGCCGTTGCGGACTTCCAGCGCCTCCTCGGGGCCGTCGATCCGGCGGACTTCGCCGTTGGCGAGGCGGACCGTCGGTCCCTCGATGGTGTCCACGGGGACGACGCCCGCGGCCTTCCCCGGGCGCTCGGTCTTGATCTGGGTCCCCGCCGCGAGGAAGTCGTCGACGAGGTGCATCGTCGCCGGGTGGACCCCGGCGGTCGCGTTCCCGTGGTTGCGTGCCCGGCCGTAGCGCAGGCGGAAGCCCCCGGCCTCGCTGGGATGGGAGAACACCGGGCGTCCGGCGATGAGGTCCCTGAGGAACTTCTTCGAGGGGTCGAGACGGGGCGGGCCGGCGTGGTCGTCGCTCTCTTCGTCCGCTTCGTCGCCCCCGGCAGTGTCCTCGTCGCCCTCCTCGTCGTCAGCGCCGTCCTCGTCGTCCTCGTCCGTGCCGATGGTGCCGTCGATGAGGTCCTGGAGCCACGGCCAGTCGACCTCGTCGAGGTTGCGGGTGTAGCGCTGGATCTTCGGGGCCTTCAGCGCGATTCCCTCCGCCATGACGAGACACATCCCGCCGCGGGCGGAGTTGGAGTCGACCCGTTCGAGGTCCCGATAGCCCGACACTTCCTCGTCGCCGGTCGCCTCCCCGTCGAGCATGGTCGGCATGTGTTCGGCGATGAACTTGCTCTCTTTCTCCTTCGGCGAGTACTGGAGTCCGGTCTCCCTGTCGTAGAGGGCGATCTCCTCGGCGTAGCGACCGATCTCGTTGTCGCGAGCCCTGTACTGGTCGATACCGAGCATCGCGCGGGCGTAGTCGGCGACCAGCACCGAGAGCGCCTGGGCGGTCCCGCCCGCCGAGCGGATCGGCCCGGCGTAGTAGACGTTGACGAACTCCGTGCCGTCGTCGTTCTCGAGGATCTCGACGCGGTCGATCCCTTCGATGGGTGCCGCGACGACGCCCTCGGTGAGCAGGGCGACGGCCGTCCTGACCGCGCCTTCGACCTTGCCTGCGCGTGACTCGTAATCGCCCACGTCGCCGTCGACGAAGTCGGAGACGAGTTCGAGCGCCGCTTGTTCCCGGCTCATCTCGCCCTCCAGTTCGCGGACGCGCTCGGCGACGCCGTCGATGCCGAGGATGTTCTCGACGCGGTCGGCCATGTCCCGGGCGACGGGGATCTCCACGCTGTCGGTCGGGTCGTCGCCGCGCTCGCGGGCCGCCTCCGCGACCTCGAAGGCGTCGTCGAGGCCGGACTCCAGCCGTTCGAAGTACGCCTCGTCCTCGGGGTTCATCGTCGCGCTCCGGTCATAGGGGCCACAGGTCGAGCGCGGTCTCCTCGTCGTACGCTCGCTCCAGCCCGACATCGAACTCGCGGACGTAGAGTTCGCCCGCGAACACGGTGGCGCTGTCGAGGTGACCCGCCAGCCGTCGAGTTCGGAGACGTTGCCGACGCAGGCGGCCATCTCCAGCGGTTCGTCGAACGTCTCGGGGTAGTACTCCTCGTCGTCCTGGTCGTAGTAGAGGACCTCCGCGTCCCGCACCGCGCCGAGGCCGAAGAAGAAGGCGGCGTCGACCCCTTCGTCGGCGGCGAAGGCCTCGATCTGGGCGCGCCAGTCCCCACCGTGTTCGAGACGCGCGACGAACTCGCGAGCGCCGTCGAGTTCCAAGTAATCCATACCGACAACAGGGAGCGGCCCGACAAAAAGCGTTTCCGACAGGCCACGAGCGTTCCGCTACCGGTGGTCGACGTCTCGCGACGGAGACGACGCCGTCGACGCTACTCTCGCCCGGGTAGCGAGACGTTCCGCGTCGAGAGCAGGTGGTCGATACCGCCCCCGAGCGTGAGCACGACCCCGAGCGCCGCCAGTGCGAGGTGGGCCTCGCCGAACCAGACGGGCACCCACGAGAACGTGCCCCGGAGGGCCGACACCGCCAGCGAGAGCACCGGAATCTCGCCGCCGGTCTCCCGCAGGTCGGCGGACCCGTTCTCCGCGGTCATCTGCGGGAGGGGCGTCTTCGTCGGCGTCGCGGTGTTTGCTTCGTCGGTCGTCCCGCCGTCGGTCGCGGTGGCATCGCCGTCGTCGTAGCTCCCCGCGTACTCGCCGACCGGGAGGCGGTCGGCCTCGTAGGGGATCCCCGGACCGCTCGTGACGTCGCTGCCGACCTGCGCCGCCCAGACCATCTCGCCCTCCGAGTCCACCTCGACCACGCGGCGGTTGAGCGAGTCGGTGACCAGCGTGTTGCCGTTGGGGAGGCGGTCGGCGTCGCGCGGCCAGTCGAGGGCGACGCCCCCGGCCTCGCGGACGACCCACGCCGGCTCCCAGCTGCCGTTCTCGGTGCGGTGGAGTTCGACCACCCGGTCGTTCTCGCTGTCGGCTACGAGAACGGCACCGTCCCCGAGCCACTGCGGGTTGTGCTGCTCTTTGATCACCGACGGGTCGCCACAGCGCACGTCGCCGTCACCGTCGGCGTCGTGGAGCCGCTGGTCGCCGTCGATGCAGTTGTCGTCGCTGGTGCCGTCGTCCTCGTTGATGACCTCGACCACGCCCTCGCCGCGTTCGAGGACGACGAGCTGGTTCGCGTTGCGCACCGAGACGAGAAAGCGCCCGTCACCGATAGTGTCCACGTCGTTGATGTGGAGCCAGTCGCGACTGGTCGGGTCCTCCGGTGCCTCGTAGCGTTCGCTCGCGTTCCACGTCCAGACCTCGGAGCCGTTCTCCGCGACGACGACCCGTTCGGCGTCCATGTCGGTGTAGACGAACCCGCCGTTGCCGGTCGGGTCGACGGCGTGGACCTCGCTGTCGGTGATCGACCCGACCGGGAAGCTGTACTCGGAGACGGTCTCGGTGGTCTCGGGGTCGATGATCCGGTAGCCTGTGCGCGCACACGGATCGCCGTACTCGCCGCAGTCGGTCGACGTCTCGTTGGCGAACGCCGCGAGGACGGTGCCGTTGTCCAGCATCGTCGTCTCGAAGTAGCCGTCGGCCTTCGTGTTGCGCCACTCGACGTTCTGGCCGTCGTAGCCGAGGACGCTGCCGTGGGTGACCCACCCGCCCTGGACGCCGACGAGCGTCTGTGGCGACTCGGGGAGGGGCGTGTCCGTCGGCGTCGCCGCGTCGTCGGGGACCGGTGTGCCGTCGGTCGGCGTCGACGTGGCCGTCGACGGGCTCTCGACACCGCTGACCGTCTGGGAGGGGGCTGTCGCGGCGCCGACCACCATCGTCGTGACGAACAGACCGACGCCGAGCAGGACCAGGGCGCTACCGCGCGAAGCGTCCATCTTGGGAGGAGTGTCCGCCTCGTCGGCGAATAAGCCTTCGGGTAGCGACTGCGAGGTGTTCGGATCGGCGGGCGTGTTTCGACTGGAGACGGCGTGAGAGAGGACGATTACTCGGCGGGCGGTGACGGCGATTCGACGGCGACCGCACACAGCGTGAAAGCCCCGACAGTCTTCGGGAACCCGGGCGACGTAAGCACTACAGCGACCGGAGGGAGCGAAGCGCGCAACGAGCCGGGCGAGGTCGAAGACCTCGCTGGAAGCCGGCGCTACGCGCCGGCGACCCCGGGACCGCAGGAACCGGGGGCTTTCACGCTGTTTGCAGCAGATTCGCTGTCTGATCCCAGCGACGTACTACAACCACCAACAGCACCGACATCGCTCACTCCTCGGGCTCGTAGGGCCAGTTGGGGTCGCGCGGTTCGTCCGGGGCGGGGTTGCGGGTGTTCGGGGCGGCGCCCTCCATGCAGGCCCCGTCCTCGCGGACGTTCCGGCGGGCCTCGCTGAGGGTGACGTGGTTAGTGTCGCTGACGAACTCGGGGTCGCCGAACTGGATAGGGTCGTCCAACCAGTCGCAGACCGGACACCGGTCGTAGGAACCGGGCTGGGCCGGCGGGAGCGTCTGGTAGCCACAGCAGGGGCAGTACCCCAACTCCCGTGCCGCCGGGTTTCCCGGACCGTCGGCCATGCGCTCGCTTAGGAACGCATGACAGATAGCCGTGACGACGGCGTGGACCCGGCCGCCCCGAGTGACGCTCCGCTATCCCTTCAGGAGGCCGTCGCGGGCGAGTTCCGTCGCGACCCCGTCGAGGAGGAACTGCGAGTCAGCGGGGTCGTCGTAGCTGAGCCAGCCCTCGCACGTGGACGCCGACGAACGTGCGATAGCTGGTCCCGCCGAACTCCGTGTGGTACCGCGTGGCGACCACCGAGAACGTCCCGGATGCGGGCGCGCGGCCGGCGAAGTCGGCGTCGATCTCGACGAGCAGCAGGTTGTGGTAGACGCCGCTGCGGTTGCCGAGGAACTCGTCGAAGCGCTCCTTCAGCCGGACGTAGTCGGTGTCGTCCGAGACGGTGAGCGACTCGTTGAGCTCCCCCTGGTCCGTGTGGAGGTCGATCCCCGTCGACCCGTCGGGGTTGTCGACGGACATCTCGCGCCACGCGTCCGCGAGGTCGTCGAGTTCGCCCTCGTCGTAGGCCTCGGCGTTGTCGCTGACGTCAACCTGGACGTAGAGGTCCATCCGCAACGGGTCGGCGTCCGGGAGTTCGACGCCACCGTCCGTGACGCCCGCGACTTCCGCATCGTCGGAGAGCGTGTCCCCGTCGGTGTCGGCGAGCGTCAGGTTCGTTCCCAGTTCGACTTCGCGGCCGTCGTCGAGCCCGTCCTCGTCCGTGTCCGCGGCGGTCGCGTTCATCTCGAGTTCGACTTCCCGGCTGTCGTTCAGGCCGTCGGCGTCCGTATCTTCGGCGGTGGCGTTCGTCCCCAGTTCGACTTCGCGGCCGTCGTCGGGTCCGTCCCCGTCCGTGTCGGGAGCGAGCGGGTCCGTCCCCGCGTCGACTTGTCCGCCAGCGCGGGATCGGTGCCGAATTCGACCTCGTCGACGTCGCCGATCCCGTCGCCGTCCGTGTCGGGGCTGGTGGGGTTCGTACCCAGTTCGGCCTCTCGACCGTCCGAGAGGGCGTCGTCGTCCGTGTCCGCCGTCGTCGGATCGCTACCGAGCTCAACCGCTTCGCCGTCGGCGAGGCCGTCGCCGTCGGAGTCCAGCAGGGGCGTCGGCGTCTCTGAACCGCTCTCTCCGCTTTCGCCGCTTTCGCCGCTCGCGCCACTTCCGTTACTCTCGCCTCCGGTCGCCGTGTCGCTCGGCGGCGAGCCCGTCTCGGGCGCGGGCGTTGACGGGGAATCAGCGAGGGGAGCGACCCCGGTGAGAACGAGTGTCGCCGCTACACCGGCGAGAAGGACGACAGCGAGCACGGCCAGCCGTCGGCGCATCGTCGGTACATACGTAGTGGTTGTAAAATACCTATCGACGGCGTACGCGATGGGTCCGAGTACGTGCCGGTTGCGCTCCCGTCACCGACGTTGGAGAGGGGTCTGTCGCTCCGCTCGCGGTACGCAGTCACGTGTCAGACTCGACCGGACGGTCGTTGGCCCGTCGAATCCGGGGCCGTCACCGCGGGAGCGAGACGGAACTGACGGACTGACCGTACTCGGCGTCCCAGAACTCCAGCCGTTCGACCGTCCACTCGACGGGGTCGACGGACGTGTCGCGCAGGTCGGTAACGCGCTCAACGGGGCCGCCGCGGGCCACTGTCACGTGCGGTACGTAGTCGTCGCCCTCGATCCCGTCCACCGGGTCGAAGACCGCACAGAGGCGCTCGTGGAGGGCCACGAGACCGGGGCTCTCGACCGCGAGGTAGACGACCGGTTCCTCGTCGTCGGGCACGTCGGTGAAGACGTCGACGCCGCCGACGCGGACCTCGAAGGGGGGCTCGCCCCTGAGAACGTCGCGGGCGCGGGCTTCGAGTTCGTGGTAGGTCGGCTCGTCGCCCGATCCGAGGCGCTTGCAGACGAGCGTGTGTTCGCCGCGCTGGCGGACGTCGGCAGCGGTGAGGCGCGTCCCCAGGTCGCGGGCGAGTGCGGCGACTCTCCCCGGGACGGGGACGTTGAGACTGTACACGGATGAATCGACGAGCGTCTCGCCGAAAAGACCGTCGCTCGCCGGTCGCCGACCAGTGGTCGACGACCGACTATCGCCGACCGGATCCGCCCTCAGATCCGGTCT
>PXSD01000068.1 GCA_003023165.1 Halobacteriales archaeon QS_9_67_15
GACAGGAACTAACGACAAACTTCGCAGTTTGTTCCTGACGATGCTGATGGTCGTCTCCGTGTTCGGAGGCACCGTCGCATTCGCAGGGACAGCCGCTGCAGCTAACACCGACCCCGGTGTTGACTCTGCCATCGAAGCAGAGGACTCCGGCGAAGGTGACATTCGTATCGAATTCAATCGAAGCGTCCGGCAGAATGCAAGCACGTTTGCCGCACTGACCGCGGCCAACTTCACGGTCTACGTGCGTCAGGCCGGTACCAGCAGCTTCGATGTGTACAACAACTCGAACGGTCAGCTCACCGGTGAAGTCACCCACGATCCGAACAATGACGATCTCGTTGTGCTCGAGGGTGAGAACACCTGGGACGACCTGAGCCCGGCCGACGAAGTCATCGTTGATGTCGGTAACGGTACCCAGATCGGGAGCTACGATGGTTCTTCAATCGTCGGAGCTCGTGACATCGGTAACGTCACTGTCGAGACGGCTTCTGGCCAGCTCGACCAGGGCAGCACCGACTCCAACACCCGAGGTGACGCACAGCGTGTCTACCAGGGTCAGCAGGTTCGCTTCAACGCTAGCTCGGCCGACACGTCGATCCTGCTCCGCAACGTCGAGACCGGCGAAATCGTTCTCGACGGCGGCACGGGCGCGAGCTCGTCCATTGTCTTCGACTCCGCCGACCTCGAATCGGGCTCGACGTACCGCCTGATTTACGACGAGAACACGGATGACCAGGACAGCCAGTACTTCAACGTCACGTCGCTGCGTTTCTCCGCCTCGCTCGATGAGGACGGCACGCAGTTCGATCACAACGAAAACGCGACAATTAACGTTGAAGGCAGCGCCATCCGAGGGAACTCGGGCGTCGCAATCACTGTCGAAGGTAATTCCACGCGGTACGAACAGACGGAATTCAACAACCGCGGTGAATTCGAGGAGACGTTCAACTACGAGCAGAACCTCACCGCCGGCGACTACACGGTCACCGTGACCGACGTCGCGACTGGCGCCGAAGTCACCGCTGGCGAGTTCTCGGTCGACGAGTTCCCGTCCGCTGACTCCGCCTCCTTCGGTGGCGGTGTCTTCGAAGAGGAACGCGGTGACGTCGTCGAGATCCCGATCGAACTCTCAAACTCCGCAGAGGGCGCACAGGCAACCGTCTCGATCGGTAGCCTGAGCGAGACCAGCTACGTGACGAACGTCACGGTCGCCGACGAAGACGGCGACGGTGAGGTCGTCCTCGAATGGAACACCTACATGTCCGGTACGGGCGTGCAGGACAACATCTTCACCGCGCAGGGTGAGGACAACGTCACTGACTTCAGTGGCGAGAATGGTTCCTTCGTCGACTCGGTTCGAACTGTCCCCGATGATGACGAAGATGCACCGGAAGATCTAGATGACGGCGATTCGAGCCTCTACTGGGCCGGTAACGGTATCCTCGACCCCGCGTCGTACGACCTCTCCGTGGTCGCCAACAGTGAGGACGATCAGACGGCCATCAGCAACGGTAACTACAACTTCACTGACGTCGACGAAGACGACGTCGGTGCAGTGTCGATCAACTCCCGCTCGACCGAAAGCAGCCAGGTCTGGGTTGTCCCCTCGGACAAGAAGGACCAGGTCGACGCTGAGTTCATCTTCGACAACGCTGACAACACTGAAGACGAAATCGACGGCAACCTGACGCAGTCTGATCTGGCGACCGAGGACGAGCTAGTCGTCCACCAGATCTCCGCGTCGGGCCTCGAAGGCGTGTTCGTGAACCGCACCACGACGGGTGCGAACGCGACGAGCGCCTACCTCGACAACGTCAACACGGGCGTCTTCAACGCGAGCTTCGCTGAAGAAGACCCCGGTCCGAACGCGCAGGAGGAGCGCTTCGACCTGAACGAAGACAACACCGTTGTCATCCCGGACTACCAGAACGACACCTACTACGTCGCGGTTGACGAACGACACCTACTACGTCGCGGTTGACCTGGCGGGTGTCGACGACAGTGTTCTGGAGGACGGCATCGTCTACAACGCCTCGTTCAACTTCACGAGTTACAGCTCCGTGGGTCCGCAGATCGGCGGCGAGGGTGCAGGTACCGTCGGTTCCACCTGGACCTACGAGGACCCTCCCGCGAGCCTCAACACGGACGCTGAGGACCGCGTCGTCATCCGGAACCAGGACGGCCAGACTATCCGCGGCAGCACCAACGTTGCCCCGGGTACGTCGCTCGGCCTCCGCGTCAACAGTCAGTCGGACACGAGTCCGTTCCTGACCACGCTGAACACCAACGTCGCCGAGGACCGCACGTTCGCGGCGACCGGTAACTTCAGCGAGCGCGGTTCCGGCATCAACTTCACTGTTCAAGTCCGCCGCGGTGGCACTGCGATCGGTGACTCCTACGACGGCCGCATCCTGGCGCAGCCGACTGCCTCGGTGACCTTCAGTGACCAGTCGGTCGCTGAGGACAACCAGGTCGTCGTCGTCGACTCCGCGACGCTCTCCGACGGTGGCTTCATCGCCATCCACGAGGGCTCCGCGAGCGGTGACGTCATCGGCACCAGCAAGTTCCTCGAGGCCGGCCAGCAGACTGACGTGCAGGTCACCCTCGACGAGAACATCGACGACACGACCACGCTGGTCGCCATGCCGCACCTCGACGACAACAGCAACAACCTGTACGACTTCCCCGAGGCCGACGCGCCGTACGCTGCCAACGATACGGCAGTGACTGACAGCGCGTCCGTCTCGCTGGGCGCTGACACGCCGACGGCGACGGACACGCCGGAGCCGACGGACACGCCGGAGGACACGGACACGCCGATGGACACGGACACGCCGATGGACACGGACGAGCCGGCGGACTCGCCGGACCCGACCACCACTGGTGACGGGGCTGGCTTCGGTGTCGCCGTCTCGCTCATCGCCCTGCTCGCTGCTGCGCTCCTCACGGCGCGCCGCCGCGACTGAGGCTGAACTATCGGGCTGACGCCCGACTCCGACTCACTCGATATTTTTTCGGTGCTGCTCGGACAGCGACAGCTCTCCTACGCAATCCAGTCGTGTCCCGCTCGTGTACGCGGTGAGCACGTAACGACAAAGCATATAATCGCGATCCGCGAAGGGACTGACAGTATCGATGCTCGACAGCGTACTGGCCGGGCTGGAATGGACAACCCAGTTCTCCGATCCGCTCGCGTGGCTCGTCCTCGGTGCGTTTCTCGTCACTGCGCTCCTCGACTGGCGCGGCTATCGCGAACGGGCTCGGACCGCGGGTGTCGTCGCGTGGGCACTGTTCGGTGCGTTCTGGTTCACGCTCGTCTATCACTTCGCGTTCGTCCAGAAGAGCATCATCGAGGGCGTCGGCTCGCTCGTCGCCGTGCCGGCGGCCCTGTACGTCGGGTATCTGCTCTGGAACGGCAGAGACTCGCTGTTCGTGCTCTCCCGGGCTATCGTGGTCATGGGCGCTATCTTCTTCCCGTTCGAGGCGGTGCCGTTCCTGCGACAGTTCCTCGTCGAGATGGTCGCCGCCCAGACCGACGCGCTCATCTCACTGGTCGGTTCGAATCCCGAACTGGTCCGGGGACAGGAGGCGCTCGTGAACGGGGAGCCGGTCGTCGCCTACGACGGACTGGTGATCGGGGAGAAAGAGCGCCTCTACCACAACACGTTCGTCTTCACGCAGGGGGACCACACCATCTTCTACTCGATCATCATCGCGTGTACCGGGATCGGGGCCATGGCCATCTTCGGGGGGCTGATCGCGGCGGTCGACGCGCCGTTCCGCCGGAAACTCCGCGCGTTCGCCGTCTCGGTTCCGGTCATCTACGCGCTGAACCTCGGACGGAACGTCATGATCGCCGTCGGGTTCGGCGAACAGCGGTTCCACTTCTTCCCGGAGCTGGTGATGTCCGTTTTCTCGCTGGAAGACCCCTACAGGGTCTCGTACATCCTCGTCGACCGCATCCTCGCACAGAGCCTCTCCGTGGTCGCGCTCGTCGGTATCACGTATCTCGTCGTGCGCGAACTGCCGGAGATCCTGCTGATCATCGAGGACCTCCTGTTCGTGGTGACGGGCTCCGAGTACGACCTCGGGTCGGCGCTGGACGTCCCGACGGTCGCGGCCGACGGCGGGACCGAGACGCCGTCAGGCGACTAATTCGTCGAGGAGGCCAGTCGGTGCACTGCCGAGAGCGGCGAGCGCGTCGCGTTCCATGAGGTGGAGTTCGCCGGGGACGACCAGCAGGTGGAGCGGGTCGCCGAAGGATTCGTCGGCGAGTGCGGAGAGGCGGTCGGCGCGGACGACCGGATCCGGGCTCCCGGCCCGCGCGACCACGACGCCGAGCACGTCTTCGTACGCGTCGGCCAGTCGGGCAGCGGCCTCGCCGGCACGCATGTAGTCGTCGTCGGCCGCGTCGATGTCGAGGAAGATTAGCGTGTGGAGGCCGCGGTCGCGGTTCTCGTCGATCGCGTCGAAGACGCTCTCAGGGAGCGAGTCCCCGGCGTGCGACCGCTCGAACGGGAGCGTCGTCGCCTTGCCGAATCGGTAGTTCTGGAGCCCCGTGAGCGAACTCGCGGCGGCCTGTGCGGTCGTCCCGTGGACGACTCGAGTGTCGACACCGCGGTCGTGCGCGCGCAACCGCAGGTCGGTGTGGGTGGTCGAGATCATCGTATCGCCCGCCGTGAGGAAGACGACGTCGGAGTCGGTCGCGTCGTCGAGGATGTCGTCGGGCGACTGCTCGACCCCGGCGCGGTCCCTGACCTCGACCTCGGTATCGTGGTAGGATTCGAGGTCCTCGACCGTCGCACCGGCGAGCCTGCTGGTGTAGAACTCGGCGACGACGCGGTCAGCCGACCGGACGGCGTCGCGGCCGGCGACGGTGACCGACCGCTCGTCGTAGAGCCCGAGTCCGACGAAGGTGAGCATGGTCTGTCTCTCTCGCCGAACGAATTAAGCCCCGCGGAGCAGGACGGCGGGCGGAGCGAACGCGAGCCCCGAAGCGTCAGGCTTACCGCTCGACGGCGACCTACGGCTGGTATGGAAGTCCCCTGCGTCCGGGTCAGTCGCGAGGACGGCGAGGCGACCAGACGCAGGCTCGCGGAGGCCGACCTGGTCGCCGAGGACTACGAGATCGACGTCGCCGACGGAACGCTGTTCATCCCGGTGGCCGACGAGGCAGGCGTTCCCGCGGATCTCGAAGTCGTCACGCGCGACGTCGGCGCACGGGAGACACAGACGATGCCGGCCGATATCCTCTCGTTCGACCCCTCCTACGCCCGCCTGGGTGACGTGGTCATCGTCGACGAGGACGACTCGGAGCGTGCGCGGGCGCTCGCAGACGCCATCGTCGAGTCGGACCTCCCCGTCGAGACGGTCGCGAACCGCGCCTCGAAGGTCAAGGGCACCGAACGAGTGCGCGACTGGGAGGTACTCGCCGGCGAGCGCACGGAAGCGGTCCACCGCGAGTACGGCTGTGAGTTCGCGCTCGACCTCGAAACCGTCTACTTCTCGCCGCGCCTCGCGACAGAGCGCCACCGAGTGGTCGAACAGGTCGAAACAGGCGAGCGGGTCTTCGACATGTTCGCCGGCGTCGGCCCCTTCGTGGTCCCGTTCGCGAAGCGCGGCGCGACGGTCGTCGGCGTCGACATCAACGACGATGCCGTCGACTATCTACGGGAGAACGCCCGTCGAAACGGCGTCGAGGACCGCGTGACGGCCATCTGCGGCGACGTTCGTGACGCAGCCGACGAGTACAAGGGCTGGGCAGACCGGCTGGTGATGAACCTGCCCCACGGCGCCGACGAGTTCCTGGACGCGGCCGTCACGCTGGCGGGCGACGACTGCGTCGTTCACTTCTACGACTTCCAGCACGAGGACGACCCTTACGGGCCGGGCGAGCGAGCGGTCCGTGAGGCCGCCGAGCCCGAGTACGACGTGACCGTCGAGACGCGGCACACGGTGCGGTCGTACGCACCGCACGAGCTCAACGTCTGTCTCGACGTGCGACTCAGGCGAGCGGAGTGATCACCCGCTGAACTCGTCGTAGCTGACGCTCCCCTGGTCGACGACCGTCCGGCTGTCCGGCAGTTCACCGTCCGGCGGCTGGCCCTCCTCCGCGGGCCCGCCGGGTTCGCCGACGACGAGCCGACCGACCATTTCGAGGGACTTGTGCGGCCCGCAGAAGTAGTCGTAGGTGCCCGGCGTCTCCAGCGTGTGCTCGAACGTGGCGTCAGCCTCGTTCAGGATATCGCTGCTCCACGCTTCGGCGTCTTCAGGGATACGCGTCGTCTCGGCCCGGTCGACGGACTCGGCGTACGCCACGCTCGAGTGTGCGCCCTCCACGTTGACCCACGCGACGGTTGCGCCGGGCTCGACGAACAGTCCGATCGGGTCGAAGTAGTACTCCTCGCCGTCGGTCACCATCTCGACTTCGCTCGACCCGCCACCGGCGGTCCCCACGGCAGTCGTCCCGCTTCCGTCCATCTCGCCCTCGGTTGCGGTCTCGTCCATCCCTTCGTCGCCGTTGCCCGACTCGTCGTCCGCTTCGGTTTCCTCGGCGCCACCGCCCGGAGCACCGCCACAACCGGCGAGCGCGACCGAGAGAGCTGTCACCGACGATCCGACGGTTGCGAGGTACGTGCCGTCGTTTCACCTCGGTCGTTAGGCGAGCAAGCGTTTGTACGGCGGGCTTGCGATAGCGTGACCGGAAGCGACCGGGCCAGTGATGAGTCGGCCAGGGTCCTGTGACGGCCCCACAGACTCGGCCCGATTCGCAATCCTTATTGCGGGTATCGGCGCTACGACAATGTAGAGCGACGCACTGCCGGTGTAGCTCAGACTGGCTAGAGCGAATCCTTCGTAAGGATTAGGTCGAGGGTTCAAATCCCTCCACCGGCTCTCTGCGACGAACGAACGTGAGGAGCGAACGCCACAGAGGGATTTGAATCAGGGAGGAGCTTCGCTCCGACCGTGGTTCACAATCCCCTCCACCGGCTTTCTACTGCCGTTCACTCATTCATCGGCGACGGCCCTGTCCGGCAATTTTCTGCGGTGGTGGTGGAGGCTCGGGAGGCGAGCTCGAACCAGACCGCGTCGACCGGTACCATCAAGCCGGTTCGCCCGTTCGGTCGGAGTATGCGGTCAGAGGACGACATCCGGGAACGGATCGCCGAACTCGAGGACGCGTACGACAGAACGGACCCGCCGACCTCGGAGATGGAAGACGAGGCGGAGGTCGCCATCCTCCGGGCCATCGAGGAACTGGAGTGGGTGCTCGAACAACACGACGCCGCGGACGGGTTCACGACTTGAACTGGTGGCCCTTCTCCGGCCTGATCCACGGTGAAACCGACCACGCGCGATGCACTGCTCGCGAGCGCGAGCGGTGTGGTCCTGTTCGCAGTTCTCGCCGTCACGGAGTCGCTCTCGCTGCTCGGTCGAGTCGACGCTGCCGCGGCAGGAGTCGGCCTCGCCCTGTTCGTCGAGGCACTGTTCGTGGCCGACACGCGAGCGGTCGAACTGTGGGAGCGGCGCGCGGTCCGGCTCATGGTCGTCGCCGTCCTCGTCGTCGGTTCAGTACTCGCTGTCGCAGTCACCGGGCAGTGGCTCGTCGCCGCGGCCTGCTGGGGCCTCGCGACGTACTTCGTCCTCCTGGGACTGCTGGTGAGCGGCGTGTGGGTCCCGAGCGATCGATGACTGGTGAGGGCTCTCATAGTGATTATTGTGGATTATTTCCGGATCGCGCTGACCCCGGAGTCGGCGCGTACCGACAAATCGCTACAATAATCACTATCAGTGGGTGAGCAGGAGTATCTGTCCGTCCGTGCGGACGACACAGAACGACGTTGCCGGGTCGCCGAAGGAGTTTTCGCGCTTCTCCGAGACGAACAGCCGGTCGAACTCGTCGCCACAGGCCGGACAGGCGAAGCCGTCCCGGTTCTCGAGGTGCATCGTCTCGCGCTCCTGGGCGTGGAGCTTGAGGCCGTGCCGGTAGTCGTGCACGTCGAACCCGTCCTCGACGTCGAGACGTTCCATACCCGGAAATCGCGCGAGACGGACTTGAAACGCTCGGCGTTACGCGCCGAACGCCGCGCCGACGTAGAGGACGACGACGAGGAACACCCAGACGACGTCGACGAAGTGCCAGTACATCGACGCGGTGCTGACCGAGGTGTGGCGCTTATCGGAGTACTGACCCTTGATGCTGCGGTAGAAGACGATGCCGAGCAACACGGCACCGAGCGAGACGTGGAGCCCGTGGAGGCCGGTCAGCCCGTAGAAGGCCGACGCGTAGGCTCCTCCGGTGAGCGTGAACCCTTCGTTGATGATGAACTCGTAGTACTCCAGCGCCTGCCCGCCGATGAACACGACGCCGAGCGCGAGCGTGAACGCGAGCAACTGGAGAAACCGGGTCCGCCTGTTTTTCATCAGCGCGACGTGGGCGTAGTGCAGCGTGAAGCTGCTGACGATCAGGATTCCAGTGTTGATGAGGACGAGGCTACTCAACAGGTGCGGGAGCTCCGAGGGTGGCCAGGCTCCCGCTCGGATGAAGAAGTAGTAGACGAAGCCGGCTCCGAAGGTCGCGATCTCGGACCCCAGGAACAGTATCATCGCGAACCGGAGTGTGCCGGCGCTGTGCTCGTCCGTGCCCCGTTCCCAGAAGTTGACGACGAAGGCGTGGTACAGCCAGCCGTACAGGCCGGCGAGGAAGAGGACGACGCTCCCGACCGCGGCGGCCGGGCCGGCCATCGGGCCGACGAGCGGGTCCTCTCCCTGTCCGAGCACGAACAGCGCAGCGGCGACGTAGACGCCGGCCGCGCCCGCGGCCGTGATGAACGGCCACCAACTCGCTTCGCCGAACCCGCGCGGCCAGTCCTCGACCGCCGGCAAATGGTGACCGCCGTGGTCCCCGTGGTCGTCCGTCGTATCGTCCGCGAGACTCATACGTCGCACTTGCGGTAGCAACACTAAAAACCCTCTCAAACCGTCCGCCGGCGCCCGCTCTCGCCCGATCGTTCGTGTGGGAGCCCGAACTGGTTCGCCCGCCGCACGACCGCTCGACGTCCGCCGGCGCCCGCGCTCGAACACCGTCGACGCGCGGGCGGACGGCTTCGATACATTGACCGGCAGGGGGGTGTTAGTCCCGGCAGATGAGACGACGCGCGCTGGTGCCGGGACTCCGTGCGGTCGCCGTTGCCTCGGTCCTCGCGGCCGTCGCGCGACCGGTACTCGCACACGGCGGGTCGCTCGGGGGAGGCGCCCGCGAGTCGCTGACGGTGCCGACGTGGCTGATGCTCGCCACCGGCGGGGCCGCGGTCGGCGGGTCGTTCCTCCTCGCGAGCTTCGCGACCGACCGGTCGGCCATCGACGCGCTCCTCGACGGTCGCCGCACGCTCCGACTCCCGGTCGAGCCCGCTCTCCGGTTGGTCGCGGGTGCGCTCGGTGTCGTCGTCCTCCTCGGGGTCCTCGTCACCGGCTACGTCGGCCCGACCGACCCGCTCTCGAATCCGGCCGTCGTGGTCGTCTGGGGCGGCTGGTGGGCCGGGTTCGCCATGAGCACCTACCTCGTCGGGAACACGTGGCCGGCCGTAAACCCCTGGCGGACCGTCGTCTCGGCGCTCCCCGACTTCGGTCGGAGCTACCGCTGGCGATTCGGCGCGTGGCCGAGCGTCGCGGGCCTGCTGGCGCTCGTCTGGATCGAGGTGGTCAGTCCGCTCGCGGACGAACCGGCGGTCCTCGCGACCACCGTCCTCGGCTACTCCGCGGTGACGTTGGCCGGTGCGGTCGTCTACGGTCCGGAGACGTGGTTCTCCGAGGTCGACCCCGTGGCGCGCGTGTTCCGCTACTACGGCGCGGTCGCGCCGTTCGGTCGGGCCGAGGACGGCTCGCCGGAACTGCGCCCGCCCGGGTCTGCGGTCTCATCGGACCTCCTCGACGGCGTCGACGAAGTCGCGTTCGTCGTCGCGCTCCTCTGGGTGACAACGTTCGACGGCTTCGTCGCCACCCCGGCGTGGCGGACGGTCGCGCGCTGGCTCGTCGGCCTCGGGTACCCCCCCGCGCTCCTCTACCCCGGTGCGATGCTGGCCGGGTTCGCGCTCTTTTTCGGGCTCTACCTGCTGGCCGCTCGCCTCGCGCGGCGGACCGCACCGACGTACGTCGCGACCGCGACGCTCGCCCGCCGATTCGCGCCGCCGCTGCTGGCTATCGCCGCCGGCTACCACGTCGCGCACTTCCTGGGCTACTTTCTCTCGCTGACGCCGGCGCTCCTGACCGCCGTGACCGCGCCGCTGGCGACGGTGAACCCGCCGCTGCTGGTCGTCCCCGGCTGGTTCGGAGGCGTCGCCATCGCGGGCGTCCTCGGCGGCCACCTCGTCGCCATCCTCGCGGCCCACGCGACGGCCTTCGACCTCTTTCCCGGCCGGCTCCAAGCGATCCGCAGTCAGTACCCGTTCATCGCAGTGATGGTCTGCTACACGATGGCGAGCCTCTGGATCGTGACGCGACCGGACGTGCCGCTCCCGTACCTCCCCTGACCATGACAGACGCGACCCAGCGATCCGGCGACGGATTCGGCGAGACACACGGCGACGAGACCGACGACGACCGCACGGCGTACGACGTTCCGTCCGACGAGACGCCCGTCGAGTGTACGTACTGCGGTCGCCCGTTCGAGAGCGACGCGCTGCTCGCGCTCCACCGCGGGCAGGTCCACGCCGACGTGATCACGGACGACGAGCGGGCGGCGTACGACTCGGCCCACGAGGCCGAATCGGGGCAGCTGCGGCGCTTCCGACTGAAGGCGCTGGCGGTGCTGGTCGTGATCTACTTCGGGTTCCTGATGGTCTACGCGCTCGTCTGAGCGTCGGCGGGCGGACCGCCGGCGGCGACGAGTCGCCCGCGACGGTTCGGTCGTGGCGGTGTCGATTGCCGACACCGTGAGAGTGGACGGACGGCACCGTCGGAACGTAAGCTTCATGCGCGCGAGCGTGCAGGATTCCGGTATGGAACTGCAGGTCATCGAGAAAGAGCCGACGATGATCTCTATCGAGATCGGGGGCGAGGACCACACATTCATGAACGTGCTGAAGGGTGCACTGCTGGAGACCGACGGGATCACGGCGGCGACCTACGACGTGAACCCCGAACAGTCCGGTGGGCAGACCGACCCCGTGCTGACCATCAAGACCGACGAGGAGACCGATGCGCTCGACGCGCTCGAAGCCGGTGCCGAGCGCGTCATCGAGAAGTCCGACTCCTTCCGCGAGGCGTTCGAGGCGGCGGCCTGACCGGGTGACTCTCTCGACGCGCGTCGCCGGACCGCCCGAGGCAAGTACCCGTTTACTGCCGTCCGCCCTTCGGACCCACGTGACCGACCGAGAGGACGCGCCTCCGGGGTCCCTCGGAGCCCCTGTCGAGTCAGACGCGGCACGGACGGGGTTCCGGAGGAACCGGACATCGACGCGTACTCGACGACCTGGAGGTGCTGGAGGACATGGTCGACTCGCCGGAGGAACGCGAGCGAGTCCGCGAGGCGATGCGGACCGCCCTGCGAGCGGGGACGCCCCGCGTCTTCGGTCCGTTCGATGTCGTTACCGGTCGATTCATGAGCGTTACTGGGACCGGCGACGTCTGAACGGTCGCGCTGATTAAGACCGTCGAGTGGGTTGTCACCGCCGACAGTGACACGAGAGCAAACACACTCTACAGACGACCCGGCGTTCGCCGAGTGGCTGGAGACGACGGACGACCGCTTTGCCGACGCCGAGCGGCGACGAGTCCAGGTATTTGTTCGGTCGCTGCTCCCGCCACTGGGAACGAAGGGGACACAGGAGGCGTTGATACGGCGTCTGGACGACCTGACCGCGGCGGAGATACTGGACGACGTCTCGGTGACCGTCACAGGAAACCGCCTCTGCCTGTGCGAGACCTGTACCGGGACGGACGCAGGGACGAACCTGCTCGACAGTTTTAATGAACTGAATGAATGGGGTGGAGAGTTCGACGCGTCCGTGGCTCCCTTCTTCGAGACCCGCGAACTCGACGCCAGTCTGACGAACGAGACGGCCCGCGCGCTGGTCCCGCCCCGCATCGCGGTCGCGCTCTACTGCGACGAGTCGCTCGCGGGCGTGTTCCCCTGTGAGATGGGCGATTCGACGCTCGCGACGGCGGACCTCGTCGCTGCGCTCGACCGCTTCTGCGAGGGGCAAGAAGTCGTCGCCGAGCCGTAGGAACCGTCGGGGCCGCCGGCCGGTACGACCCAGCGACGCACCGCGCCGACGGCCGGGAGGTCGCTCTCCCGACCGGTACGCCGTTCTTACCTCCGACCGAGTTCGCAGTTCGGATGCCGTCGAACAGACCACCTACCGCTCGGTCCGCGCCGAAAATCGATACATAACAATATTCGTTGTCGGTAAGGCGGGCGTATGAACGAGTCGTTCGTCGAAACACCGTGCGCGACCAACGAACCGGTGTCCGCCGTCGGGGGATCACGCTGATGTGCGGTATCACCGCCACAGTGGGCGCGGACGACGTGGTCTCGGCCCTCCTGACCGGCCTCGAGAACCTGGAGTACCGGGGCTACGACTCCGCGGGGGTCGCCCTCGCGAACGGGGCCGGCGTCGAAGTGGTCAAACGCGAGGGGAGAGGCGACGACCTCGTCGACCGCCTCTCGACGGCGTCTCTCTCCGGCAGAGTCGGACTCGGGCACACGCGCTGGAGCACCCACGGGCCGCCGACCGACGCCAACGCTCACCCCCACACCGACTGTACGGGCGAACTCGCGGTCGTTCACAACGGGATCGTCGAGAACCACGCCGAACTCCGCGAGCGCCTCCGTGGCGCGGGCCACCGGTTCACGAGCGACACCGACACGGAGGTGGTCCCGCACCTCGTAGAGGAGTATCTCGCCGCGGGTGGAGACGTCGAAACGGCATTCCGACGAGCCGTCGCCGACCTCTCGGGGAGTTACGCCGTCGCGCTCGTCCACGCGGACGAGGACGCCGTCTACGCTACCCGCGAGGGGTCGCCGCTCGTCTTCGGCGTGGACGACGGCGCGGGGACGCCGGACGCCGCGTACTACCTCGCCAGCGACGTCCCGGCGTTTCTCGAGTTCACTGACGATGTGGTGTATCTCGAAGACGGCGACGTGATCCGGGTCGCGCCGGCGGGCTACGAGATCACGGGCACCGACGGGACGCCCGTCGACCGCCCGGTCGAGTCGGTCGACTGGTCGCCGGACGACGTCGAGAAGGGCACCTACGACCACTACATGCGCAAGGAGATCGACGAACAGCCGACCGCGGTCGCCCAGGCCGTCCGCGGGCGGGTCGACGGCGGCGCGGTCTCGTTCGATTCGCTGACGGCCGGTATCTTCAACGACGTGGCGCGGGTCCAGTTCGTCGCCTGCGGAACGAGCTACCACGCCGCGCTCTACGGGGCGCAGCTACTCCGCGAACGCGGCGTCCCGGCGCGTGTATTCCTCGCGAGCGAGTACGCCGTCAACGCGCCGCCGGCCGACGAACAGACGCTACTCGTGGGCGTCACTCAGAGCGGGGAGACGGCGGACACGCTCGCCGCGCTTCGGTCGGGGCAGTCCGACGGCATCCGAACGCTCGCCGTGACGAACGTCGTCGGGTCGACGGCGGCCCGCGAGTGCGACGACGCGGTGTTCATCCGGGCGGGCCCCGAGATCGGCGTCGCGGCGACCAAGACGTTCTCCTCGCAGGTGGCGACGCTTTCGCTGCTGGCCGAACGGCTGTGCAGGGACGTTCGGGACTCCCGCGGCGACGACGCGTCCGAACTGCTGGCGGCGCTGGATACGATCCCGTCCAAGATCGGGTCCGTCCTCGCGGACTCGTCGGCGGCTGAACTCGCCGACCGCTACGGCGACAGCGACGCGTACTTCTTCATCGGTCGCGCGACTGCTCACTCCGTCGCGCTGGAGGGCGCGCTGAAGCTCAAAGAGATCTCCTACGAGCACGCCGAGGGGTTCCCAGCGGGCGAGTTGAAACACGGCCCGCTCGCGCTCGTTACGCCGACAACGCCGGTGTCCGCGGTCGCAACGGGGCGACACACCGAGAAACTCGTCGGGAGCATCGAAGAAGTGAGTGCGAGAGGCGCACCCGTGATCGCGGTGGCTCCGCGCTCGGAGACCGCGGTCGCCGAGGCGGCCGACGACGTATTGTGGGTGCCAGACTCCCATCCCGAGCTCGTCGGCCTCCTGGCGAACGTCCAGCTACAGCTGCTCTCCTATCACACCGCGACGCTGCTGGACCGACCGGTCGACAAACCGCGCAACCTCGCCAAGAGCGTCACGGTGGAGTGACCCGTCACGCCGTCCACCGGAACGGGGCAACGACTGCAGTTCCATGGCTCCGACAGCTCATCGCCTATCGGACAGGTCACACACTGCGCTCTCATCGGAGACGATGAACGCATCGTCCCGGAGCTGTTCCTCCGAGTTCGGGAGGAAGATGACCTGGTCCGCGTTGTCGACGACGTTGATCTTCTCCCACGCGATCAGCTCGTAGCCGAGGTCCTCTTCGAGGTCGGGGTCGACCGCCTGGTCGCGCCAGTTCGTCGATAGTTCGGTCTCCCCCCGCGACTGTGTCTGTTCGCCCGTCCACATGTCTGCGTTCTCGTCTTCGTTAGTCATGGGTACTCGTTCCCTCGTCCCTGACCAGCGCACCGTCGTCCGCTCCGACTCGGGTCACACTACCGGTAACTCCCACCTACTCGTATAACCCTACTGTCCGGGTGTGAACATGTTTCTCAGAGAAACGGGCCGCTCAATTGCCACGTACTTACGAGCTACGTGCCAGATCAGATCAGGGCGGGTAACGAAGACGTACTCAACGGCACCGGCTGCAGCGGTTCCGAGCCGCTCGACTGTGGCGATTCGAGCGCGTATAAGACCCTCTTACCGACGAGAATAGAGGTGCTACTGTTGGTCAACCGGGCGCTGCGGCGACGACGCTCGAGAGGGGTTCGTTTGAGCGCTTGTCGAGCACCATCGCAAGGACCACGAAGAGTAGGCCGAATCCGATCGGTCCCGTTCAGCTGATCGGGCTCGCGGGCTCGACGAGCCGCTTGAATCCGTCGGCGAACGACAGCGATGGTTCGTACCCGAGCTGGCTACGCGCCCGGCCGATGGCGGCGCGACTGTGTTTGATGTCGCCGTCTCGCGGGTCGCCGTAGACGACCTCGCTGTCGGCGTCGAGGAGCCGCGTGACGTGTTCGGCGACTTTCTGGACGGAGACGCCGGTGCCGGTCCCCACGTTGTAAGCCTGGCCGGTCTCCTCAGTCGTCGCCGCAAGCAGGTTCGCCCGGACGATGTCGTCGACGTGGACGAAGTCCCGCGTCTGCGTGCCGTCGCCGTCGATGGTCAGGATGGCGTCGTTCCGGGCCCGGTCCAGAAATGCACTCACGACCCCGCTGTACCCGCCCGCTTCCATCCCCGGTCCGTAGACGTTGAAGTACCGCAGCGCCACCGTCGGCAGGCCGTAGAGGTCGGCGTACGCACGCGTGTACTGGTCGGCGGCCAGTTTGTCGATACCGTACGGCGACGTGGGCCGCTTCCGGTCCGTCTCCCGGATCGGCAGCGTGTCGGGCTCGCCGTACACCGCCGCGCTCGAGGCGGTCACGACGCGGGCGTCCTCGCGACGAGCGGCGTTCAGGAGTTTCACCGTCCCGGAGGCGGTCCGACGGTGCCCTTCGACGGGTGACCGGACCGAGGCCCCCACGTCTGACAGTGCGGCCTGGTGGAAGACCACGTCCGTCCCCGCCATCACCGACTCGAGGTCGACCGCGTCACGAACGTCTCCTTGGACAAACTCGGCGTCGGCCGGGACGGCCTCGCGGTCGCCGGTCGAGAGGTCGTCGAGGACCGTCACGTCACAGTGGTCGGTCAGCGCCGCCGCGAGGTGACTGCCGATGAAGCCGGCGCCGCCGGTCACGAGCACCGACTGCCCAGCCAGGTCGTCGGCGATTTCACCCGGCACGACCGGTCACCTCCTGCTTCGGACGGGGGCTGTCGCATGGACTCGGTTCGGCTCCACCGGGACGATATCTCACACCCACTCTGGTCGTGGCACTCGGGTCGGTCTCTGGCATCAGTCCGAGTGGCGGTGACCGGGGCCATAGTTATAGATCCCCTGCGCGACCCGTAGCTGTCTTCTTCTCGGGTATCGAAGCGAGAAGCGTCTTCGGCGAGTTCCGGACCGCGGGACTGCCCGCAGGGAGACGGCCCCTACGCGGTCGTCTTCCCGAAACGGCGGGCGATCTCGCCCATCGTCGTAACTGAGACCGCGTCGCGATGCTCGGAGGCTCGCGTCTATACGCTGGACGTGTGCGTCGCCGACCAGGTTGTTCGGGTGGAGCCAGAGATGTGACACGCCGTCGGAATCGGCGGCGGCGGCAAGCCCGCGTTCGACGAGTTCGATGACCGGATCGCCGACGACCGGTTGGGAGAGGCGGAGTGGCGCGCCCTCGAAGCTGAACAGGAACAGCGACGCCGGGATGTCGATGAGCCCGTATTCGTCAACCGTCGGCGTCACGAGCGGTGGGTGTCCGAACCCGAACGCAACCGTCCGCAGCTTCTCGGGGAACGACCGTCGGGACGCCGACTGGCGCCCGCGATAGCTCTCGAACCCGTAGTCTGCGAGCACGCGCCTGTGGCCGACGTTGTTGCGCGGATACACGGCGGAGGTGAGGTCTATCCCCCACTCCTCCGCGACGTCGAGGCTGCGCTCTAGCTCCGCGGTGGCCACGGTCTCCGTGGTCTCCGGCGCGCCGAACTCGACGTGAGAGTAGGTGTGACACCCGACCTCGTGAGCTGGTCCGGAGTCCCGGATGGTCTCGATCGGGTCGGCAGCATACCGCAAGGCCGAGCGGTCCGCCCACTCCTTACGCTTCTGCACGAACCACTCGGTCCCCACCGGATGGTCCGGGTGTCGTCCGTCACAGGACTCGTGGAAGAGGTGCCCGACGACGGCCCACGTCGCGGGGACGTCGTACTCCGCCAGCAGGTCGCAGAGCGTCAGCCACCCCGACCGGGCGCTCTCGACGCGTGACTCGGGCGGCGTATCAAAGTCGACGGACCCCCACCCCAGCTCCGCGTCGACTGAGATGACTACCGAACCCACACGTCTCGACACTTGTTCATGCACCAGTGCAGGCCCCTGTCAATTATATTATACCGTCGTTGTCTGTTTCCGGTTAACCGCTCGATGAATCATGCGAGAGCAGTAAGTCCGATTCGATCGGGCACCAAAATACCAGAACGCGATTATGTATTCAGACGTATCACAAGAGCACTAGCTATACGTGCCGTTAGCGAATCCGAATCGTAGACGACTGTGTACGACCTGAAGTCGGTGATATGATGAGGCGTGGCGTCGGAGTACTCCTAAACTGAAAAGAAAGATCTGACAGCAGTAGTCGATTCTACTAGAAAACAGGTACGTATCGACGCGGGTCTTGTTCGTCGGCGAGCGCGGCCGTGGTCGGCGGCCTCACTGGACCTGGTAGACGGCCAGCGCATCGGGATGGCCTCGCGGTCGGCTTCGCTGAGCCCGGGGTAGACGGGGAGCGAGCAGACCTCCGACGCGGCCCGCTCGGCGACCGGGAAGCCGTCGTCCACGTGGTCGTAGGCGGGTCGGCGGTGGATCGGGGTGGGGTAGTAGACGCCGGTGTCGACGCCGTGGTCGACGTGACACGTCGTCGCGAACTCCCGCTCGAAGGCGCGCATCTCGTCGCTGTCGGCGAGCATTCCGCTGTCGAGTACGTCACGGATGCGCTCGCGCTCGCGCTCGCCGATGGCCGGCGAGGCGATCGGAACTGTACGGTGGTCTTCGAGGCTCATGGGAGGTCGTTCCCTCCGCACAGGTCTTCGGGGAGCGGTTCGTGGCGCGCCGGCGCACCGACGGCCAGTGAGTCGGGGGGACGTCTTCCGCGACGACCGCCCCGGCGGCGACGAAGGTGTTCTCGCCGACGGTCGCCTCTCGGAACGGGCCGTCGTTTGTTAATGAGCGCCTGTCGGTCACCGCGCGACCGGCGACTACTCGGTGGAGAACTGCGTCAGCGCGAGTTCGAGGTACGGCACTGCGACCGATGTCGCGTCGGTCCGCCGGATCGTCTGCTGTTGCGGGTCGTAGTCGACGAGGCCGGACTCGTCGAGCTTCGGGAGGTTCGAGTGGACGAGTCGGGTTGCGACCCTGTCGCGGAACTCCTCCGTGGAGAGTCCCTCCGGAATCCCCCCCTTATCGACGACGTACTCCACGAGGTCGTCGTACGGGACCGCTCCGTCGGCGCGAACGAGATACGCGAGTGTGTATCGGTTCCCCGGCTGTGAGAGCAGGTCGAACAACTCGTTGATCGAGACCGGACTGTCCGTTCCCGGGACGCGGTCGGCCTGTCTGTCCCATTCCGATAAACTGTCTCTGCTGTCTCGTGACTTGCTCCAGTCCGAGTCTTCCCCCGAAGACTCGGAATCCTGCCGGTCGTCTCTCGACCGACTATCTCCTGGATGCTCTGACCCCATGCTCAACACTTCTCGTTCGATTGTTATATATTCTCGCCTGATTCGTGTCGGTCCTTCGTGACGGCCCGTACTGTGGGACGACGTTGGTGCGGCGGACGACCATCCCCGATTCGGGCGTCAGAGACGCTCTGGTCGGTTCGTAGCGGCGGCCGTCGATTCGAGCCCCGGACGCCCGTCTCGGCTCCACAGCCACGCGGCGAACCCGAGCAACGACGCTTCGGCGAGCAGATAGCCTACACTGAGCGGGGACGCAAAGAAGCCCGCGAACTGTTCGACGAGACCGAGTACATGTGGCAACGCCGCGGGCGGACTCCGGGTGGGTGCGGCGCGTAGCGGCCAGGGGAGGAACCAGACCTTCGGGCCGCCGCCGAGGACCGCCGGATACAGCACGTCGTCAGGGCGGTGGCTCAGATAGCCGACGACGAACGCGAGCGCGGGCCGCTCCCGTTCGAGGAGTATCCCGACCGCGAGAACGACCAGTCCCAGCGGCATCGCGGTGACGAGCGAGCGCGCGAGCGTCGTCCCGCCCGGGAGTACGTCGAAGACTCAGCCCAGAGGCTTGTCGACCAGGTCGGGGAACTGCGTCCCAAAGGTGACTGATGGCGGCTCCCGCAGTGGGCGCGGACGCCTCCACGCGAATCGGCCGAGGAGGCTGTAGGCGAGGTAGCTGATAGCGAGGTGTTCCCACGGCCACATGTCACTCCCCCGGCGGTCGCGCAGCCACCGTCCATCTTGATGGCCGCCTGACCGGAGCTCCGCAACAGGCATGGGGCCGTCCCGAACCAGCTGTGTTCCACATGCGCGGATTCGGATGAGCGACCGGATTTGTTATGATCTCGTTACCCCTGAACGACGGACGCGACTGCGGCGTCTCAATAGGGATGATCACGGTACGGAGAGTGAACTCGGTGGAGCGTCGAAACCTCTTTACGTGGTAGCCGACTCGGTGTGAGTACAGCGGAAAGTGGGACACATCCGAGTCCCGACGACAACAGCCACGTGAGTACCCGGCACGTGACCGGGAGGTGGACGAACGCGTCCACTGCCATCCGGCAACTCCACAACCAATAATGAGCACAGATTGGGACGACGTCAGCTTCGTGATCAGTTCGCGCTATCGCGTCGCGGTCCTCAAGCGACTCGCAGACGGCCCCTCGACGCCGTCGCAGATCGCCTCAGACGAGGACGTGGGCATCGCACACGTCTCGCGAGCGCTTCAGCGCTTGCGAGAACGAGAACTCGTGGACCTCCTGGTTTCCGACGACAGGAAAAAGGGCCGCGTCTACGGCCTCACCGACCAGGGAAACACGGTCTGGGAGAAAATCGAAGCCGAAAACATGGTCTGAGGGCGCGCGGCCGGTGACCGCCCCGACCAGCAAGCCGCGATACCGACTCCCGGGAGCGTCACCGCCACAGCCGCTGTCGCCCGATGGCCGCCTGACACGCCGGTGGTCTCGCCACCGTGTCGTTACGAGGGCCGTTCCCAGTCTGTTCAATACGTACTCCAAATCGAGCGTAACGCAACCATACCGACAGCGTGAGCGGCCACCCCTGTCTCCGCTCGTCCCTCCGCTGTCTCTCCGTCTACAGGCGAAGGGCTGTAATCGTTCACATCAAGTAAGGTACTGTTACGGGACCGATCGCGCCGAAATTGCAGCGTTCACATCCCGTGTATCGTCGCCTCTCGGCGGTCGCGGTTGGTCGGGATGGGACTGGTGCCCTGGGCAGAATGGATCCGCTTCGGGGTCGAAGTCGAGGACTTCGGAGACGGCGGCGACGACTATAGAGGGCATTCGGCGCCGTGCCAGTTGAGTCGCGCTTCGCGGTCCGGGCGCACGGCAAACGTTCGACGACTCGTCCCGTGCGATCCGCAGAGTGTCAAGCTGCGGTCTGCCATCGAGGCGCGTTCGGGGACGTGCCAGTTCTGTACAGGATACGTATTCGATCGGTGCGAGACGCCTCCCGTTCGGTTACGATTCGCGAAGCGGCTTTAGGGAATGGATTACAAAGCAGTTCCGGAACGGAGTATCAGTCGATGACGGAACACATCTCTGACAGCGACCTGGAACGGATCGCGCAGTTCGTGGACACACCGGCGTACGAACGCGAGCCGGAGCAGCTGCTCCCCGAGGACGTCGACAACGACTGATCCGAGCGGCGACACACCTACTCGTTTCTCCTAGGCGTGCACGTATCGGTCAATAGGTCGCATTGCTACCCGCGGTTTGATGCAGGAAGCGTCTGACGACGACGGTGGTGCTCGCACGTCCTCAATCAGAGACAGACCACACCGAAACAGTCCCTGAGCGGCCGCTGAGGCGTGTCAAGTCGGTCTCGGAGGCGTGGTCAGGTGTGGCGCTGGAGGTCGTCGGGTGCCTGTTGTCGATTCGTGTGCCAGACGAGCGCGTGTGCGGCGACGGTCAGAAGGAATCCGGAGAGGATGACGATGCCGAGAGCGACGTTGGAGAGCGTACCGAAGACCCAGACGTTCAGGTTCGAGAGCGCGACCAGTGCGATGCCGAGGACGGCGAGCGGGAGGTAGAGGTACTGCCACGGCACCTCGCGCTCGCCGGGGTTGAGGTACTGGTCGATGTCGCTGGCTGCGGGCGTCAGTTCCACCTCCCCGGTGTCCTGGTCGTGATTGACGAGGCCGGCGTCCTCGAGTTTGGGGACGTGAGTCTGGTACAGTGAGACGTAGACGCGCTTGCGCTGTTGCTTGGTCAGCTGGTTGACCGTCGTATCGTTCTCCCACGCGGCGACATCCTCTGCTAGCGCTGTCAACTCAACTGGGGCGTCCTCGGTCCGGAGCAGGTAGAGCACGTACCGCCGTCTCGCGCTGCTCAGGATGTCGAAGACGATGTCCTGTGTGAGGGGTTCATCTTCTGTCGCCATACGCCATCAGCCCTCGCGTCGGTCTGTCGGCGGGTTGTCACTGCTGGCTGCCACCCCGTTATCGTATCTTGACACAAGCAGGGAGATTAGTGGGTATCACTTTGTTACGAACTGGTTACTCCGTTCGCCCGGGACCACGATGTCCGGATCCGCATGACGGCGCCTCTCTCCGGGTATCTCGACGCTCGACAAACAGCTGTCTCCCACGCTCTGTGTCCGTATCAAACCGCTACCGGGCAAAGGAAACGCATAACAAGGCCGATTCTCGGCTCCACCTCCGGGTGATTCACGAGAACGGGACCGTCCACCTCGGCGTCGGCGCCGACGTCGCAGCACACGCCCGCCGAACCGCTGCAGTCTACCCCCTCGTCGACGACCCGGACGTGGGACGGGAACTGCTCGCGGCCGTGCGCGACCGCGACCTCGTCGTCTATGTCGGGCACATCGAGCGGTGCAGCCCGGCCATCATCGCGCTCCAGGACGTGATGGCGGTCGACGCTGCGGACGGCGACCGCGTCGTCGCCAGTCTGGAGTTCGCCGACGGCCTCGTGGCCTCGCTGACCGCCAGTCGAGTTACGCAGGAGCGCGTGCGCGACCTCGCGGTCACGGCCGAGGACTGCCACGTCGACATCGATTACATGGACCAGTCGGTCCAGATCCACCGCCACTCCCTGCCCGGGTTCGTCGCGACCAACGGCGACGTGCGCTACCATCACGAGAGCGTCATCAAGCGCCCGACCGTCGAGACCGGCGAGCCGCTAAGAACGAACTCTCCTCGGTAACGGCTGTTCGGGAGCGACGCGTCCGAGGCCCAGTAGCGCCGCGCGTTCACCGGCGGTACGGTCCCGCTCGCGGTCTACGGCCTCGGCAAGATGTGGCTCCCACTGGCCGCCGTCTACGCCGAGGCCTCCGGCAACGTGACCGGCGTCGACATCGACTCCGAAGTGGTCCGAGCGGTCGATTCCGGCGAGTGTCCGGTCGACGGCGAACCCGGCCCCCCCGAGGTCGTCGAGCGGCACGCCGCCGACGGGTCGCTGCGAGCGACGACCGACCCCGAGGCGGCCGCGGCCGGCGCGTCGCCGAACTGATATACCGAGATCACCGACGCCGAAGTGATCCCGGTCGCCGACTGCACCACCGCCGAGTGCGTGAAGGCGTTCGAGGGGCTCTACTGCGACGTCAACATCGCCCTCGCGAACGAACTCGCGACGCTGGCGGGGAGTTCGGCGTCGACGTAGCCAAAGAGCTGGTCGACAGGGGCACGACCGTCTACGCCGTCGACCCGGTCTGCACGACGAACCCGCCTGACGGTGTCGACCGCGTCTCACTGGACGAGATCGGCGAGCGAGAACTCGATCTCGCGGTCGTCACGACCGGACACGAGGCGTTCGCGGAGATCCCGTGGTCGGCGTTCGAGGACATCACCGTCGTCGGCAGTCGACGGTTCCTCGACGAGCGATCGGTAGCACACCCCGTCGTTCGGCTCGGTGACGGGGCCGACCGACGTTAGTCCGAGCCGATCTGTCGGACGAGGATGTCGCCGTCGGCGTGGACTGTGACCTCGTGTGCGTTGAACTCGAAGACGACACGACTGCCCACGTCGGCCTGACTGCGGTCGGTGAAGAGTCGGTCGACCGCGTCGGGGTCGACGACGTCGTACAGTGGCTGTTCTATCTCCTCGACCCCGACACCCCGCGCTTCGGCGAGCACCTGGATCACGGCGACGCTTGGGTCTGTTTCGTCCGCCCGGTCGTCGGCCGGTGAGTAGACGACTGGCGTATCGCCCTCGACGTGTGATCCTCGGTCGCTCCAGTCCGTCGAATGATCGGCTGTCATCGCACAGTTCCGGTCGAGAGAGTGAAACTGTCACGAACCATTTAAAGACAACGTAAGTACGGCGTTGAGTTATTATGAAGTTTGCGTTCCCGGGCACGTTCATCTGCCTCGAGCGCGTCGAGATCCTGGGAAAGTGGGCGCCGCTCGACGCCGACCGGCCGAGCATCTGTTACCTGTCCGTCTTCGTATTCAATAACTGGTTAAAGATCGGCGTACGCGCCACCGGGAGGGTAAGACCGGCTTGGTGACCAGCCGGGGATCGGAACGTGCAGAGCGTGCCGACCGCTGTCGAGACGGATACGGTGGTAGCGAAGAGACTGAGAACGCCGTGTACGCCGCTCTCCCCTCGAGAAGGGTCTGTCTACCGAGAGAATTGGGCCTCTAATCGAAAGCGAGTGCTGTCATTAAGTGCTTACCGAATCGGGTCTCGGACGGTTCGTAAGTAATGCGATCGTTATCGGATGGTGCAAGATTGTTCAATCAAGAAAGATTAAGTGTCCGTGTTCCCCAACGTGCAATCGGCGCAACACACTCTGTGGAGGGGTCTCCAGCGCCGGGGGTACGGATACATGAACGCAGGTAAATCCCACGAATTGACCGCGAATCGACCGTTAATTACCGTTTGGGTGGCGTCAGATGTCTCTGGGTGGGCGGGGTATGAGTAAGCACGCGACGCTCTTACCGACCATTTGCCCCGCTCGCGACCGCCCGCACCGGGAGGTGTTGGCCTGATGTCCTCGACCTCACAGCGCACGGACGACAGCGATTTCGTGCCGGAGGAGACGGACGCCGACATCGACGCGGTGGCTGCCGACGAGGACGTCGAGACGGAGTCGAGCACGCAGCTCCCGCTCGACCACGTCTTCGAGATCCTCAAGAACGAGCGGCGCCGAACCGTGCTGCACTACCTGAACGACCACGGCGAGACCGTCTCGCTGGGGGAGCTCGCCGAGCACGTCGCCGCCGTAGAGAACGGAACGACCGTCGCTCAGGTGACATCCAATGAGCGCAAGTGCGTCTACGTCGGCCTCTACCAGTGCCACCTGCCGAAGATGGACGACATGGACATCGTCGAGTTCAACCAGAACCGGGGTCGCATCTCCCTGGGGCCGAACGCCGCTCAGCTCTACGAGTACCTCGACGAGTTGGGCGACGTCGACCGACCGTGGCCCCTCTACTACGGAGGACTGACGGCCACCGGTATCGGGCTGCTCGCCGCGAGCCAGCTCGGTGCGGCCGCTGCCGGCCTGACGGCCACCGTCGTCTCGGTAGTCGTCCTGCTCGGCCTCGTCGGAGTTGCGACCGCCCAAGCACTCGACCAGCGTCCCGACGACTGACCGTCGGGTTCAATTTTTTATCGCTCGGCGACACCGGTAGCCAGTGAGCGTCTGCACCTGTCGAAAACGAAGGCTCGAATCGATACCGGATCGACTGGCGAGTGTATGCAGCGACCCGTCGTCAGCGGACGGCTTCCAGTTCGACGAAGGCGGGTTCCGTCGCGGAGATCCAGGTGGCTATCCGCTCGTGGTCGTTGAGACCGGTGGGGAAGATAGTGCACA
>PXSD01000069.1 GCA_003023165.1 Halobacteriales archaeon QS_9_67_15
AGCTTCGCTCTCTCGAACGACAGCGAGCCGCGGGAGGCGAGCGTCTCGGGGCTTTCAGCTGGTGTCTGCGCTCTCTTCGGCGGGTTTTGCTAAACTAAATACTGCCGGCGCACACGGCGCAAACACTTACAACGGTGACATGCCATGTTCGTGGTATGCCCGCAGACCGCTACCAGCCGCTCCTGCAGTTGGTGCACAACCGGGCCGGCGACTCGTTCCGAGGCGCGGTTCAGTACGATGCGGACGACTGGAGTGTACTGTACATTCGTGACGAACTCGCGACGGGTCAACTCCGTGATTCGATGGCCACGATCGTAGAGCGCGCTCGCAATTCCGAGCCGGTCGTTCCCGAGGACCAGTACGAACAGCTGGGGGCGACCCAAGCCCTCGTCGAACTTCACGACCGTGCCGTATTGCTTCACTTCCGCGAGGGACCGTCGCGAGGGCTTCTCGCCTCGCTCGACCGCGATGTCGCACAGGGTTTAGGTCAGTTCGTCAACAGCTGCAACGCCGTCCTCGACGACCGGAAGGACAGTGGTAACTCTGCAGTCTGAACACTGAAAGAAAGCGGTCGGCTTACTCCTCTGCGCCTTCGAGTTCTTCGACGATCTCCTCGGCGTCGATGTCCTCGTCTTCGAGTGCTTCTTCGAGTTCGCCACCGCCCATGCCGCCCATGCCGCCCATCATGCCCATGCCGCCGCCGAGCTCCTCCTGGACGATGATGCGGTCGATGTCGAGCAGGTCGGTGAGCTGCTGGGCGATCTGCTGTTTGCCCATCATCCACTGCTGGTTCATGGTCAGCTGGGGCGTCGCCTCGATGTAGAGCGTTTCCTTCTCGACCTCGACGGTTTCGTACTCGGGCTCGCTCTCTTCGTCCTCGGCGGCTTCGCCGCCTTCCGAGGGTCGAGGACCTCCCACTCGTACTCGATGTCCTCGCCGGCGAGCGGGGGGTTGAAGTCCACGCGTGCGCGGCCGCCGATGATCGTCTCGACGTGACCGTGCTGGCCCTCGATATCGACGTGAGCGCCGGGATAGCGGTCGTCCTCGGGGATCTTGTCGGCGCTGACGGTGCGGACCTCGTCGTCGTCGAACTCGCCGAAGGCCTCGTCGGCGGAGACGGTCACGGTGCCGGAGTCGCCGACCTCGCTCCCGACGATGTCCGCTTCGACGGCGCCGAAGACGTGGCCCTCACCGAGAACGATCGTGCGGGGTGCGAACTCCTCGTCCTCGCCGACGCCCTCTTCCTCCGCGACCTTGGGGTCTGTCGTGTCGACGAGCTGCCCGCCCTCGACGGTGCGTGCGGTGTAGTCGAGTTCGATGAAGTCGCCGTTCTGGAATCCGGTCTGCTCCTCGGACTCGGCTTCGTCGGCTGCGTCCTGCTCGGCCTCGTCGGCCTCGGACTCGTTACTCATACAGGGAACGACTGGCGTTGCACTCTTAAGAACAACGTTTCGGCCCCGCGCCGTCCGAGCGGGGAAGCCGAAGACGACATCTCTGGCTGTCTGATTGAGTTCGGCGACTTCGCGTCGCCAGAGGGGGCTCGCCAGCGATCCGTCTCGACCAGGCCGTGAGCGTCGAATGCGCGGGCTTCGACGCTCTCCGCTCCGAAGCGCGACAGGAACCCGAGCGAGCGGTGCGGGAGTTCCGGGGGTCGGCGCGCGTCGGTACATCGCTACAATAATCGGTGTGACTTACGGGGACACCTCAAGAGCCTGCTGCGCCCCGGCTATAGTAGAATTTGAAAGCGTTTGCACGGTCGATCGCATGTAGTCATGCGGTCGTCCGAGTGATGTCTTTCAAATTCTACTATACTCTCCCACCGCCGACCGGAACTCCGGGACCCCTCCGACACCGAGGTCGACGGCGAACAGTGCCCCCGCGCCGTCACCCTCCTCCTCGCGAGTACCCGCACGACCCTCACCCGGGCCGAGCGCCGTCGTGACGTACGCCGTCTCGAAGTCGGACCCACCGAACGCGATCGCCGAGACCTTCTTCGCCGGGAACTCGACCCTGCGCTTCTCCGTTCCGTCGGGCGCGTAGCGTTTCACGCGGCCACCGTCCCAAAACGCCGACCAGACGTGTCCCTCGGCGTCGACGGTCATCCCGTCGGGGAAGCCTTCGACGTCGCTCGTGTCGACGAACGTCTCGCGGTTCGAGAGCGCGCCCGTTTCGCGGTCGTATCGGTAGCGGTAGATCCGGTCGGCCTCCGTCTCGGTGAAGTAGAGCCGGTTTCGGTCCGGCGCGAAGCCGAGTCCGTTGGGGATGTCGACGCCCGTCTCGAGCGTCGTGAGCGAGCCGTCGGTGTCGAGGCGGTAGAGTCGACCGCCCCCGTCCTCGGTCGGCATCGTCCCGCAGTAGACGCGCCCCTCGGGGTCGGCGATGACGTCGTTGAACCGCGAATCGCGCTCTTCGGGGATCTCCTCGACGACCGGGTCGCCGAGTCCGCTCTCGGCGTTCCACGGTCGGATCGTTCCCCGGTCACAGAACAGCAGGAGGTCGCCGGACTCCTGGACGGTGTAGCCGCCGATCGTCCCGTCGTAGTCGAGAACCTGTTCGTACTCGCCCCCGGCGTCTCGACCGTTCGCGTCTATCGCTGGCTCGTATCGGTAGAGGTCGCCGGCCGGGATGTCGACCCAGTAAAGACTGTTCTCGTCGGGGTGATAAAGTGGGCCTTCGCCCGTGTGGCAGTGCGTGTCCGCGATCCGCCGTGGCTCGTCCCGGGTGTGATCGGACATCGTTCAGGCCTCCTCCTCGGCGGACTCCTGCAGGCCGCGCATGTACCCGATGGCGAACAGGGTTCCCTTCGTGTGATAGCCGGGGTTCGAGTTGTCTTCGCCGGCCATCGTCGGGACGTGGTCGGGGCGGATCGGGCCGTCGAAGCCCACGTCGTGGTACGCGTCCATCGCCGCCTGCATGTCCGTCGGGCCGTCGTCGTGCCAGGTCTCGACGAACCGGTCGGCGTCACCTTCCACGTCGCGGAAGTGCGCGAAGTTGATCTTCTCGCCGAAGTGGCGGATGGTCTCGGGGATGTCGACGCCCATGGCAGCGAAGTTGCCCTGCCCGAGCGTGACGCCATTGTACTCGCTATCGTAGCTGTCGAGTATCCGGTCGTAGTTCTCGACGCTGTTGGCGATGCGTGGGATTCCACGGACGCCGTCGCGTGGTGGGTCGTCCGGGTGGAGCCCGAGTTTGACGCCCGCTTGCTCGGCGACGGGCACGACCTCGTTCAGGAAGTACTCGATGGCCTCCCAGACCTGGTCGCGAGTTACGTCTGCGGCGTCGGCGTCCGGTCCGTCGCGCATCTTCTCGTGGTCGTACCCGGTGACGTATGACCCGCCGCGTGATCCGACGTGGGCCGCGGTCCGGGCCCAGCGCACGCCCGCCATCCAGTCGTAACAGACGACGGGAATCCCCAGGTCGCCGCAGTCGCGGAGGAACTGCTTGAACTCCGCGATGTCCTCGTCGCGCCCGTCTCGACCGAGGCGGACGCGGTCGGTCAGCGGGACGCTCCCCTCGAGGACCGTGAAGTTCAGGCCGGCGTTCTCGAGCCAGTTTTTCGTTCCCAGCAGGTCGTCGTACGACCAATGGGTCTTCTCGGAACCGAACTCCAGCGGGTGGATGACGGTGTCCGTCACGCCCACCTGTTTTGCGAGTTGCCAGCGCTCGTCCGGCTGGCGAGGCATCACGAGTGATAGCTTGACCATGCTCACACTGCGCGTGTCTCCACCATCGGCGTTCCGGTCTCGGAAGTCGCGGGCGCGGGCGCGAGAGCGGGCCCGCAGGCGGCCGTGTTACGACGTCTGTCCGGAGCCGCAGATGTTCCCCGTCACCCAGACCTCGTTGGTCTGGGTAATCTCGATGCCGATCCCCAGACGGTTCGAGTTCTCCCACGAGAGCACGTCCGAGGAGTAGAAGTTACTCGTCCACGTCTCGAAGATGTTCCGTGCGATCTGCGTCTCGTTCTCGAGGTAGACGGTCTCGCCGTTCTCCTCGAAGTTACGGCCGGCGTAGGTTTTGTCGACGACCTGGAACCTGTAGCGGTCGGGCGTGACGATATTCTGCCTGTCTGCCTCCTTGAACTTGCACGTCTCGTAGAGCTCGAAGGCCTTGTAACGCTCCGAAACCGTGAGATTATTCGATTCGTCCGCCAGCTCTCCCGTCTCCGCTATCGCGACCGAGTGGTTCAGCGACATCGCGTTGATCTCCGTGACGAGGCTCCCGTTGGCGTTCGTGTAGGGGTCGAGTCCCTGCTCCTCGCGCCAGTCGTTTATCAGTCGTCTGAGTTCGAGTTCGATCTCGCGCTCGCTGAATCGCCGCGGGAGCTTGGCGGTCCGGGTCGGGACCGGTGTCGCGGTCGGCGTTACCGCCGGCGTCGAATCGTCCGTCGGCGTCAGAGTCGGGAACGCGGTCTCGGTCGGTGTCGCGGTCCCGTTCGTCTCGGCCCCGTTCCCGTTCGGCGTCGGTGCACTCGTCGGTGTGGCGGCTGATCCGCCGCCACTGTCGTCACTGCCGTCGCCTGCGTTGCCGCCCCCGTCGGAATCACCGTCGCCGAGTAGCATGGCCCCCGCGATCCCCCCTACGAGAACCACGCCGACGGCGACCACCACGATGACGATTACCTTCCGGTCGACCATATCATCCCGGTACCCGAGTCGAAACTTAAATCTTCGCAATGAATAAATTCTCGCTGACAGGTCCTCGGGGGGCGTCAGTCGCTCTCTGTCCGGACCGGACATTCGGCGTCCCGCGTCAGTCTCGGACGGTCTCCAGGAGGCGACCGAGCTTCGTCGCGGCCTCGTCGAGCGCGTCCTCGTCGGTGGCGTAGGAGAGGCGGACGTACTCGGCGGCGCGGTCGCCGAAGCCGACGCCCGGCGTGACGGCCACGCCGGCCTCTTCGAGAAAGAGGTCTGCCACGTCGACGGTACTACCCGGCAAGTCGCTCACGTCCGCGAGCAGATAGTACGCACCGTCCGGCGTGTATCCGGGGTCGAGCCCCCACTCCGAGACGGCGTCGAGCAACCGGTCGCGCCGCTCGCGGTACGTGTCTCGGACGTCGGCCGACCACTCGCCGTCGGTCTCGAGCGCCGCCACGCCGGCGTCCTGAACGAAGTTCGGCGCGGAGATGAGGGCGTTCTGTGCGAGGCGGTCGACGGCGTCGACGTGTCCCGGAGGCGCGACGACCCAGCCGAGCCGCCAGCCGGTCATGCCGAAGCGCTTCGAGAACCCGTCGAGGACGAACGCCTCGTCGGTGTGTTCGAGGACGGTGTGCTCGGTCCCGCCGTCGGAGAGCGCGTGATAGACCTCGTCGGAGACCACGTTCGCGTCGGCCCGCTCGGCCACCCCGACGATCTCCGAGAGCGTCTCGTCGTCGAGGACCGCCCCGGTGGGGTTGGCCGGCGAGTTCACCATCACCGCGCTCGTCTCCGCGCCGACGGCACGCTCGAAGTCCGCGCTTCGCGGCTGGAACCCGTCGGCCGCCCGGAGCGGGACCGTTCGGACCACCCCGTCGAGCAGTCGCACGAAGTTCGGGTAACAGGCGTAGTGTGGGTCGGTCAGCACGACCTCGTCCCCGGCGTCGACGAGGGCGGCGAGCGCGAGCAGGAGTCCGGGCGAGGAGCCGGGCGTGACGAGGACGCGCTCGGGTCGACGGTGACGCCGTACTCGCGGTCGTACCGGTCTGCGATCGCTTCACGGAGCACTCGTTTGCCGCGAGCCGCCGTGTACCCGGTGTTACCCGACCGCAGCGAGTCGACGGCGGCGTCGAACACCACTTCGGGCGGGTCGAAGTCGGGTTCGCCGACTTCGAGGTGTACCACGTCCTCGCGTTCGTTCGCCCGTTCGAGCACGTCCATCGCGATGAACGTGTCGACGGCCTGTGCGCGCTCTGAGACCATCTGCTCACTCTAAGCGAGACTGTACCCTAAATCGTCCGGACGGTGACCGAGGGAGCGAACGGCGGGTTTTTGCCGCCCACGCGTGTTCGACCGCCCATGTACGAAGTCGAGGTCAAGGTCCGCGCGGACCACGAGTCGGTCGAGTCGGAACTGGCGCGTGCGGACGCGACGCGCGTCGACGCCGTCGTCCAGGAGGACACGTACTACGACGCGCCCCACCGGAACTTCGCCGAGACGGACGAAGCGCTGCGGGTCCGCCGTGAGTGGGACCGGAGCGAGGGCGACGACCCCGACGACGACCCTGCGACGACGACGTGTCTCACCTACAAGGGACCGCTCCTCGAAGCCGAGTCGAAGTCCCGCGAGGAACACGAGACCGCGGTCGCCGACGGCGACGCCGCAGCCGGTATCCTCGACGGATTGGGCTTCGAACCGGCCGCGACCGTCAGAAAAGATCGCGAACACTATACCCTCGCCGGGTACACCGTCACCCTGGACAGCGTCGATGGACTCGGCGAGTTCGTCGAAGCGGAGACCGAAACCACCGACGATGACATCGAGGCCGCCCGCGACGGCGCGCTCGCCGTCCTCGACCGACTCGGTCTGGACCCCGACGCCCAGGTCCGGACCTCGTACCTCGGATTACTGCTGGATGGTGATGCCTAACAGTAATCAAAATAGTCGTTCTGGTTTCCGCAAGTTATACGGGTGGGGGTATCCAATCCGCAGGTAATGACGAACAGGAACGTGAGCGTCCAGCCGGCTG
>PXSD01000070.1 GCA_003023165.1 Halobacteriales archaeon QS_9_67_15
TCTGACAGTCCGCGAGCTTGCCGGGCAGCGCCGTGGAGTCGAGCGCGGACTTCCGGCGGGTCAGTTCCTTCGCCTTCTTGGCGGCCTTGCGAGCCTTCGCCGCCTCGACGGCCTTCTGAACGATGACCTCCGCGGTGTCGGGGTTCTCCTCGAAGAAGGTTCCCAGTCCCTCGTGGACGGTGGACTCGACGATCCCGCGGACCTCGCTGTTGCCGAGCTTCGTCTTCGTCTGGCCCTCGAACTGCGGGTCGGGGTGTTTGATCGAGATGACGGCAGTCAGTCCCTCCCGGATGTCGTCGCCGGTGAGGTTCTCGTCGATCTCGCCGAGCAGCCCGTTCTCGTCGGCGTAGTCGTTGACGATGCGGGTCAGCGCGGTCTTGAAGCCCGTCAGGTGGGTCCCGCCCTCGCGGGTGTTGATGTTGTTGGCGAAGGCGTGGATCGAACCCTGCAGTTCGTTGGTTCCCTGCATCGCCACCTCGACGTGGATGTCCTGCTCCTCGTTCTCGAAGTAGATCACGTCCCGGTGCAGCGGCTCTTTCGTCTCGTTGAGGTACTCGACGAACTCGCGGATGCCCCCCTCGTAGCGGAAGGTCTCCTCGGTGCCGTCCCGTTCGTCGGCGAGGCCGATCTCGACGCCGGAGTTGAGAAAGGCGAGTTCGCGCAGCCGCGATTCGAGGGTCGAGAAGTCGTACTCGGTCGCCTCGAAGATGTCGTGGTCCGGCCAGAAGCGGATCGTCGTCCCGGTCTCCTCGTCGTCGTCCATGTCGCGGACGCGTTCGAGCGGTCCCTCGGGCTGGCCGTGCTCGAACGACTGGTGCCAGACTGTCCCGTCGCGCATGACCTCGACGGTCAGCGACTCGGAGAGGGCGTTGACGACGGAGACGCCGACGCCGTGGAGCCCGCCCGAGACCTGGTAGGACTTGTTGTCGAACTTGCCGCCGGCGTGGAGGATGGTCATCACAACCTCGACGGCGGGCTTATCGTACTTCTCGTGGGTGTCGACCGGAATTCCGCGGCCGTCGTCGGAGACGGAGACGGACCCGTCGTCGTGGATCGTCACCGAAATGCTGTCGCAGTAGCCAGCCAGTGCTTCGTCGATAGAGTTGTCCACGACTTCGTAGACGAGGTGGTGGAGCCCCCTGTGGTCCGTGGACCCGATGTACATCGCCGGACGTTTGCGCACGGCCTCCAGGCCCTCAAGGGCCTGGATCTGCTGTGCGCCGTACTCGTCAGACTCCCGTGACATATAATCCGTCTACCGGTAGTACACGACCAGCCTTAAAGCCCTCGCACGCGCGCGAGCGCGCTCCCGCCCACTCTACTGCGGTATCGCCGTATGGGTCGCTGTCCGCCTGCCGTGCCCGTGGCGAAGTTGAGGGTCGTGCATCGGTCGTCACCGGGACCGCGGTGTTCGTGCCCCGGACCACCCGACCGGAGACGGTTTCACTTTCACTCCGCCGGCGAACGCCTTTTAAGTCGTCCGCCAGTAGGGGGTCTCACGGATGACATCGCATCAGTCGCAACTCGGTGGGGGTGAGGGGATCGCCGAGGAGCTGGCCGAGAGCCAGCGGTCGATCTCCATCGCCGAGTTCTTCGAGAAGAACAAGCACATGCTCGGGTTCGACAGCGGCGCCCGGGGACTCGTGACCGCCGTCAAGGAAGCGGTCGACAACGCACTGGACGCCTGCGAAGAGGCCGGCATCGCGCCGGACATCTACGTCGAGATCCAGGAGGCCGGCGACTACTACCGCCTCATCGTCGAAGACAACGGCCCCGGTATCACCAGAGAGCAGATCCCCAAGGTCTTCGGGAAACTGCTCTACGGCTCGCGGTTCCACAAGCGCGTACAAAACCGCGGTCAGCAGGGGATAGGGATCTCCGCGGCCGTCCTCTACTCGCAACTGACCTCCGGCAAGCCCGCGAAGATCACTTCGCGGACGAAAAACGGCGTCGACGCGGAGTACTTCGAGCTCATCATCGACACGGACACGAACGAACCGGAGATCGATGTCGAGGAGACGACAACGTGGGAACGCCCACACGGGACACGCATCGAACTGGAGATGGAAGCCAACATGCGCGCCCGCAGCCAGCTCCACGACTACATCAAACACACCGCGGTCGTCAACCCCCACGCTCGCATCGAGCTCCGCGAGCCCAGCGAGCACATGAAATACGAGCGGGTGACCGACCAGCTCCCCGAGGAGACCGAGGAGATCCGACCCCACCCCCACGGGGTCGAGCTCGGGACGCTCATCAAGATGCTCGAGGCCACGGACTCGTACTCCGTCTCCGGCTTCCTCCAGGGCGAGTTCACTCGCGTCGGCGGGAAGACCGCCGACTCCGTCATCGACAACTTCCGCGACCGCCACTACGGCCGGGAGATGTCCTGGTCGCCGCCGAAATCCCACGAGCCAGTCGACGTGGCCCGTGCACTCGACGCCGCCGTCGCAAACAAGGGCGCGGACGCCACGGCCGAGTTCGCCGACCGCGTCGACGACGCCCTCGACGGGTACGACCGCGTCGCACACCATGAGTTCGCCGACCTCGCCGACGACGTGGCCGAGGACATCGAGGAGAAGTACGACGTCACGTTCGGCTCGACCGTCCGCGAGAACGCCGTGGAGGCCGGCTGGAACGCAGTCATCGGTGCCGACGACGGCGATGGCGACGGGCAGGAACACGACCACCTCCGCTCCGACCTCTACGCCATCGTCGACGACGTGACGACGACGCAGAAAGACGACGCCACGGTCCAGGGTATCGCCGACAGGCTCGCCCCGAAGTTCGGCGACGCGGACGACACCCGTCACCGCTTCACCCGTGACGAGATCCGGGAGTTCGTCCGCCGAGCCGCGGAGGCGACCGAGGAGTACGACGACGCGACCTTCGGCGAGACCGCTCGCGAGAACGTCGTCGAGGCGGTTTGGAACGCCGCCGAGCGCGCCCCGGACGACCCGCCGAACGTAACGGAGATCGGCGACGACCGCGACACGTCGAGCCAGTTGTTGGAGGCAATGCGGGAAACCGACATCATCTCGCCGCCGACGGACTGCCTCGCCCCGATCAACGCCGAACTCATCGAACAGGGGCTCCGCAAGGAGTACGACGCGGAGTTCTACGCGGCGTCGACCCGCGACGCGTCGGTCCACGGCGGCGACCCGTTCATCGTCGAGGCCGGACTGGCCTACGGCGGCGACATCGAAACGGAAGGGAAGGCCGAGGTGATGCGCTTCGCCAACCGGGTGCCGCTCGTCTACCAGCGCGGTGCCTGTGCGACGACCGACGTGGTGAAGAACATCAACTGGCGCAACTACAACCTGGACCAGCCCGGCGGGTCGGGCATCCCGGACGGCGAAGTGGTCATCATGGTCCACATCGCGTCGACGAACGTCCCCTTCACGAGCGAGTCGAAGGACGCCGTCGCGAACGTCCCCGAACTCGAATCGGAGATCGAACTCGCGATGCGCGAGGCGGCCCGCGAGCTGAAGTCGTTCCTGAAAAAGCGCCGGTCGATGCAGCAGCGCCGGGAGAAACAGGACAAGCTCGCGACGATCCTCCCGGAGATGGCCGAGAAGCTCACGCAGGTCACCGACGACGGCGACCTCGACATCGACGACACGCTCGCGCGGATCATGAACAACGTCCTCGTCGAGCGCGAACGCGACGGGGACACCGTCCGACTCGTCATCGAGAACAACTCCGACCGCTCGGCCGACGTGGAGGTAACCGACATCGTCGCCGGGAGCGAGCCGACGCTGGCGAACGGGGACGCGAGCGTCGTCGAGATGGACGGCGAGTGGTTCGTCAAGTGGTCCACCTCGGTATCGAGCGGCGACGAAGCGACACTGGAGTACGACGTCGGCGAGGACGCCGACTTCGAGATATCTATCGAGGGGCTCGAGGACGAGCGGCTCACTATCAACGCATAACAATGAGTACAGACACCGACGCGGACGCGCGAGAACAGCTGATCGACCTCGCGGAGAAGTTCTACGACCAGTTCGACGAGGGCAACGTGCCGACGATGGAGATCCCGACCCGGACGAAGTCCAACATCGAGTACGACGAGGACAAGAACGTCTGGGTGTACGGCGACCGCGAGAGCACGCGGACCGCCAAGACGATCTCCGGCGCGGAGAAGCTCCTGAAGGCGACCTACACGATCGATTTCCTCGCACGCCAGCTCGACGAGGACCGCTCGTCGACCCTGCGTGAACTCTACTACCTGAGCGAGTCGTGGGACCTCGACGAGGCCCAGTTCAACAACCAGGACGAGTCGAACAATCTCATCGAGGACCTCGAGATCGTCTCCGAGGTCAAGCGCGAGGACTTCCACATGCGCCCGGAGGAGTCCGGCGCGAAGGTGATGGGGCCGCTGCGCATCCGCGAGCAGACCAACCGCGGCGACCGGGAGATCCACTGCCAGGACGACGTCGGACAGGGCGGCTACCAGATCCCCAATAACCCGGACACCATCGAATTCCTCGACAACGACGCCGAGTTCGTCCTCTGCGTGGAGACCGGCGGCATGCGCGACCGACTCGTCGAGAACAGCTTCGACGACGAGTACGACGCGCTCGTCGTCCACCTCGGCGGCCAGCCCGCGCGGGCGACGCGCCGTATCACGAAGCGACTCCACGACGAACTCGACCTGCCGGTCACGGTCTTCGCCGACGGTGACCCGTGGTCCTATCGCATCTACGGCTCCGTCTCGTACGGGTCCATCAAGAGCGCGCACCTTTCGGAGTACCTCGCGACGCCCGAGGCGCAGTTCATCGGCATCCAGCCGGAGGACATCGTCGAGTACGACCTGCCGACCGACCCACTGTCTGACTCGGACATCAACGCCCTGGAGAGCGAACTCGAAGACCCCCGCTTCCAGACCGACTACTGGGAGGAGCAGATCGAGCTCCAACTGGACATCGGGAAGAAGTCCGAACAGCAGAGCCTGGCGTCCTACGGCCTCGACTTCGTGACCGACACCTACCTGCCAGAGCGCCTCGACGAGATGGGCGTCCTGTAGCGCGTCGCGTCCTTTTCCGATTGGTCGCAGTTCGGCGAGCGGATTCCGGTGAGCGACCGGACCGGCGCTCCCGACGGACAGAACACTGAAATAAGCCGGGCAGTACATACGCTGTATGTCGGACGGAGCGACGGATGACGGGCGCGGTTCCGCTTTCTCTATCGGGCTCGCAGTCGTCGTGGTCGGGATCCTCGTCGGGACGGTTCTGGTCGGAATGTACGTCTTCGGACTCGGCGGGTACCCGATGGAAACGTCGCCACAGGTCGCCTTCGACTTCGAGCGGACCGCCGACGGACTGAGGATAGAACACGCCGGCGGCGAGACGATATCCGCGGCCGACACCGTGGTGACCGTCGACGGAGAGGAACGGGGTACCTGGGCGGATTTCGTCGATGGGTCCGAGGATATCGAGCCCGAAGACACGATAGCCGTCGACGGCGTCGGGGAGAGCGCCGTCATCGACCTGGTCTGGACCGGCGGCGAGAGCCGGACGATACTCGACCGGTATGACCCCTGATCGGGGCGGTTCCGGTCGTCGAAGGTTGAGGGTGCTGTCGCGCGGTCAGTTCTCGTCCAACACGACCGGAACGCCGCGTTTCGCCACATCCTCGGCGAATGCTCCGCTGTCTCCCTCGAGTGCCTCGAAGGTGTTGTAGTGCATCGGGAGCACCAGGTCGGGGTCCATCGCCTCGGCGAGGTCGGCGGCGTCGTGGCGGTCCATCGTGAACGACCGGGAAATCGACGGGACGAACAGCGACGCGTCGAGCGCCTCGTGGCCGTCGAGCACGTCTGA
>PXSD01000071.1:0-8092 GCA_003023165.1 Halobacteriales archaeon QS_9_67_15
ACTCCGGGAGCACATGCTTGCGAGCGAGGTTGATCAGCTTGGTCGCCTTCTGCTTCTGGTATTCCTTGTCGGTCTGTACGTCATCTTCGTCCGCCTCCTCATCAGGAAGAACCGGGACGAACGCCTCAGAGATAACGTCGTGTTCGACAGCGGCTTGCCCGATGCCTTCAGCAGCGGCCTCGATGACCTCCTGTGTGTCGTCGCTGAAATTGCACCAGGCATAGGAAAGGTCCTGCTGTGACGAGGCCGCATTGAGGCTATTTATATCAAATTCGACACTCTTGATCAGGTTCGAGCGGGTACTGAGTTGGTCAGCGAACTCGTTTTGGGAAAATCCTCGAATCCGCATGAAGAGATGTGCTTTGACCATCTCTTCCGTTTCGAAATCTACCTTGGACTGGTCGCGCTCGTCAGTCAAGGAGTCAACGGGTATTGAAAGCTGGTTGATAACGTCCCACAGGTGGTCCTCGTGCTGGTAGAGCGACTCTGCGTGCACAACGATGGACTCAGCGACTGCGGGATCGTCACGTACCACGAGCGGTTACTCCTAGTGACCCGCCTTGTCAGCGATCTGTGGCGTGCTTCGAACTGTCCGAGACATGGGCTGGTATGAGACAAACCGAAGTAGTTCAGTTCGAACCATATTCAATGGGTGTTGCTTCCGAATCGTTCCACTACATACTACGAAAGCGGAGGTTTTGAAGGGTGTAGAATGGCGAAACGAAACTCTGGACGTTTTCCGAAACTCTGGTTCGAGTCGCTCTTAGAGTTCAATCTAAACTGCTGATTTAGATCGAACCACATGATTCATGGTAGCACTGGTACAAACGAGGTGAATAGTGGCTGATCGCAATGATTCAGGGGGAGAGGCGGGTGCATCATCCCCCGATGAGTTCGATGAAAGCGAGATAGACCAGCTTGGAGAGTTCCTCTCGAAGAAAGGTGGAGTGATGCTATTAGCCGAGCTGCAGGCCGAACCGAAGCGATTCGTAGTGCTACGGGAAGCCCTGAAAATCAGTTTAGCAACGATACGGAACCGGCTCAAAGACGCTAGAGAACTCGGATTAGTGTCTGACGACCCCGTATATAATGACAGGGTCAGAAGTGCCATCCGCTGACCGCGAAAGGACAGGTCATCGCGGATGAATTGCAGTTGACAGACCTCGCTCGGATTCAAAAGCAGATTTGGAAATTAGAAGCCGAATTCGAAGACCGTCTTGAGGAGTTCGAGACGACACTCACGCAGAAAACGACGGAACTGAACGATGAGTTCCAACGTGAGTTGACAAGGAGATACAGCTAGCAGGCCGTTTTTCCGATGAATAAATCGATTCTGGTGTATTTTTCAAGAACATGTTTCACGTTGGATAGAGATGAATCGGCTGCTCAGTACCCATGCTAACATATCGACGGCCAGGAAAAGCGACTTGGTTTCGGGGTTCGACAGCGGATCCAATGGAGGACGCTAATCATCCCCGTGATCCACCGGACGACATCGTAACGGCTGCGTTCCCCAACAAGAACGTGCGCGTCGTTCAGCGACTGAATGGTCGAGCGACCAACGGCGTCTACGAACTTGTGACAGACCGCGCTCGGATAATCCTGAAGACGACCAACCGGGCGGGCTGGCGTCTCGACAAAGAGGCGGCAATCCTCCGGAAATTGGCACCCGTCAGGGGGATTCCGGTTCCCGGTGTGATCGACTGCGGGACAGTGGGGGACACGTCCTACCTCGCCATAGAATTTTGCGAAGGAACCGTGGCCGCCGATGTCACGAACGAGGGCGCTCGCGCGTTACTCAGAGCCCTTGGTCGGCTGGTAGCTATCGTACATAATGCCGTTGGATTTTCGCAGGCCGGCAACCCCGTTGCCGACGACGGCAGCATCCGTGTGGACGGCCCCGGTGATTGGGTGGGTACACTGGAAGAGTTACTCGACGCTGAGACCCAAATCCTCCGTAACACTCCATTCGAGTCGGCGGCTAATCGCGCCAAGTCGCTTCTTGCCGACCACACCAGTACGGTCGAGGATCCGTCAACGATCCGGCTCCTACACACGGACCTCAACCCGGAGAACGTGTTCGTCGACAGTGAGGGGGAAGTCTCTTGCGTGATCGATTGGGAGTACGCTACCGCAGGTGATCCCGTTTGGGACGTGACTTCGGCCGAGCAGACCTGGTTTTACGAGGGACCATTTACCTCCGCCGACCGGGATGCCCTCTTGGAGGGGTACCGCGCGGTCCGGAAGCTACCCGCGGGGTACAAGCGGCGGCGACCCCTCTACCTGGCGTTTCTTTCTGTGGGGAAAATGGTGGGGCTGGCGGGAGGATCCGAGGCAGATCAGGGGGACGTGAATGCATCGTCCGAACGGATTCAGCAGCTCCACCGTCAGTTTGAGTGCCGGATCGACGCCATCGCGGACCGGTGATCAGTGCCCTGTATTGAACGATACCTGTACTACCTACAGGAATACTGGCCCACGCGTTCTTGACGACTTCGTATCCCGTCCACCCTTCCGTCCGAATCATCTCGCCTGACGCCTCACAGAACTTTGCCTTCGAAATGAGCTCGTTATTGAAAAGAACGTAGAGCAGATACGGCGGTCCGACAACGTCAACATCGTATCCGTGGTCGTCAACCAGTCGCCTGATCGACCGGCGTGCAGGTCCATCGAGCAGCGATACGACCTGATACGAGTCACCGTGTTCGGAAAGCTCCTGCTTCAGCGATTCCTCACCCGCGTCCGGTCCGTGTGGCCGGGGAACGACAGTCACGCACGACCACGACGAGGAATCGTCGTCCAGGTGATCGAGCACGCGCTGGCTGCCTCGTTTCAGATACTGTTCGCGGCTTCCCTCCGGCGCGTACGTGTTCGCATTAACATGGTTCTGGAGTTCGTGCTTGCAGACGTTCGTGGTCGTGAGAGCGAGCGACTCCGCCAGTACTTCCCACTGGTCGGTGTTCGCAACGGCAATCAGGGAACTCGTATCGGCCAGGAGCGGGTGGCGAGGATCACTCGCCATCGCTATCAGCGAGGAATGTCGAGGTGTCTCGTTCCATTGCCGACTCGAATGCGTCTTTCTCCGCTTCCATCTGGTCGATTTTCTCACCGAGGAGAACCCGAGCCACGTCTTCATCGATCTCACCACGGCTGTATCGCTCGTAGACTGCGATCTCGTCTTGTTCGTCCAGAGACCGGCGGAGCATCTCAATTAACCCGGTACGGGCAAGCTCGCTCACATTGACGCCGCCGATATGAATCTCATCAAGGAGCTCCGCAGCCTCTTTTTCGGCCCCGGCACGGAACTGAATCGTTTTATCGTAGTTTGAACCGCTCATAGAGAAGCGTTCGCCGCGCAGGGAATTATATGTTATGACGTGTAAAGACTTGTCAGTACATCTCTCTTCGGTGTCTCAGTCACGCGAGTTTCATCCCAATTTGTGACCGCCGTTGATCCCCTATACAGTATTACAGTATCTGACTAATGAGGGGCCTTGACCGGGTTATTGGCTTCTCAGAGCCTGTGATGACTCAGATATTGTTAGCGGATTGGTGGTTTGTAAGTTTCTACATTCGGAACGTGTGGAGCCGAACCGTCGCCATTCGATATAGCGGAATAGGATATATCGGCTGGTCCGGGCGAGACCCAGTCCGGGTCGAAATCAGCAGTGTTCGCGGTTCAAGCGACGGAGCTGGTCAACTCCGACGGTTCGGTGGGTTCGCTCGCGTACAGGGAGCAGGTGAGGACGGCGAATCCGGTGGCCGTGAAGACGCTCCGGACGTCGACGGCGACGACGAGACGGAGTGCGAACACTCTGTGCAACACCCCGCCGAGAATCGCGCCGACGGTCACGAGACCGATCCCGAACGCGAGGGCCCGGGGTGCGGGGTCGGCCGTTCGTCGATACGCCCGCCACGACAGTCCGCTCAGCACCGCGCCGAACAACAGCGTCGCGCCCTTGGTCAGTGCGAGGACGAATGTCGTTAGAAGCACGGGGGGTCACTCAATACCTGCCGGTTCCAGTGGGGGCGTAATAGACCGCGAGTCGTGTTGGCACGTGACGGAAACGACGGCGAAGACGTTCGGGGCGTCTTATCCGGAGTACAGCGAGGTAGACTCGCTCGGACCGAGTCGCTTTTGCCGGGACCCGCGCAACAGTCGGCCGTGCTATCGGTCGAACTCCACGCGCACTCCGCGGCCTCCTACGACGGTCGCGACTCCGTGGACATGCTACTCGAGCGCGCGGCCGAGGTCGGACTCGACGCGCTGGCGGTCACCGACCACGACGAGATCTCGGGCGGACTCGAAGTCGCCGAGCGCGCCGCCGAGTACGGGCTCGTCGGCATCCCGGGCGTCGAGGTGTCCAGCGCCGCCGGCCACGTCCTCGGGCTGAACGTGACCGAAAGGATCGACCCGGGTCTCCCGTTCGCCGAGACGGTCGAGCGCATCCGCGACCTGGGCGGTATCGCCGTCGTCCCTCACCCGTTCCAGGAGATGCGCAGCGGCGTCCTCGCGAACATCTCCAGGAGCGAACTGCTGGCTGTCGACGCCCTCGAGGTGTACAACTCGCGGCTCGTCACCGGGTACTCGAACCGGCAGGCCCGGCGGTTCGCCGAGCGCAACGGGATGCCGATCACCGCCGGCAGCGACGCCCACGTCAGCGACATGGTCGGACGAGCGGTGACGCTCGTCGACACGGACGACCGGACGGCCGGCGGGATCTGCGAGGCCGTCGCCGACGGACGGACGACCCTGCAGACCCGGCGAACGCCGTGGCTCGTGAGTTTCCGACAGGCCGTCGGGAACACGCGCCGCCGAGTCAGACTCGCGCTCGAGGGGTTGCTCCGATGACCGACGCGACCGGACCGACGGCAGCCCGACCGTTCGACGCGAGCGTCGACCGGATCCGGGGACCGTCCGTCGAGACGGTCCGCGGTGCGCTCGGGGACGGCGACCCCTTCCCGGGGACGGTCGGCTTCGGCGGCGCGGTCGACGGCGAACTCGTCCGCGACGTGCTGGGGCGCGTTCCGGTGTTCACGGAGCGCGACGACCCGACCGCATGGAGCTTCGACCCCGCTGCCCTCAGCGACCCGGACCCGGTGCCCGCAGGTCACGTCCGTTCGGCGGCGGGCGACCAGCGGGTCTGGTCGCTGCCGGACCCCGAGCCGGAGACCGACGACAGGGTGGCAGTCCGCGCGGTCCGGGAGGCGGTCGACGGGGCGCTCGCCGACACGGCGACCGACGAGCTCGCCGTCGCGTTCTCGGGCGGCGTCGACTCCGCGGCGCTGGCCGCCCGGCTGGACGCGCCGCTGTACGTCGTCGGCTTCCCGGAGAGCCATGACGTCGAGGCGGCGCGGACGGCCGCGGCGAAGCTCGGTCGGGACCTCGAGGTCGTCGAACTCGCGCACGAAGACATCGAACGGGCGGTCCCGGAGGTCGTCGCGGCGACCGGACGAACGAACGCGATGGACGTGAGCATCGCGCTGGCGCTGTATCTCGTGGCCGAGCGAGCGGCCGCGGACGGCTTCGACCGGCTGGCCGTCGGACAGGGTGCCGACGAGCTGTTCGGCGGCTACGCGAAGGTGGCGCGCGCCCCCGAGGACGAGCGCGTCGCCGCAAATACGGTTCGCGACGCGCGCCGCGAAGTAGTCGAGACGCTCCCCCACCAGCTTGAGCGGGACGTGACGACGCTCCGGGCCGCCGGGGTCGAACCGGTCGCTCCGCTGCTCGACGACCGCGTCGTCGAGTCGGCGCTCTCGCTCCCGGGAGACCTGCTCGTGACCGACCGCGGCGAGCGCAAGTGGGCGCTCCGACTGGCCGTCCGTGAGCGGGTCCCGGACCCGGTGGCGTTCCGCGAGAAGAAAGCCGTCCAGTACGGCAGCCTCGTCTCTCGGGAACTCGACCGGCTCGCCCGACAGGCGGGGTACAAGCGGCGGATGGAGCACCACGTCGACCAGTACGTGGCGTCGCTGACGTGACGTCCGGGCGCCGGGCCGCCGCGTTCCTGTTACTCGATCCACAATAGAACATAAGACAGTCGCCGCGCTACGGACAGGGAGAGCAACGGGGGATGAACGGAGACAGCTTCGCGGTCGCCGACAGGGGCATCTCGAAGGAGGGGATGGCCGCGGTCGCGTTCGGTCTCACGGTACTGATGATGGCCGTCACCGGCGGCCTCCTCATGCAGACGAGCGACTCGCTCACCGACGGCGGGCCGACCCTCGCGACGAGCGCCGACCCGGTCTCCGCGAGCGGCGAGCACAGTCAGTGGGTCCGGATCGCACACGAGAGCGGTGACACGGTGTCCGTCGCCGACATCGAAGTAGTCGTGCGGCTCCCCGACCACGACAAGCGCGCGACGCTGCACGGGCTCCCGACGGAGCGGCTCACGCAGGACGACTACTCGGGGAACCACGTTTTCACCCGCGGCTCCGGGGGAGTCGACGGCGTGGTTGCCGCCTCGAACGGCAGCGACGCGCGGTTGGAGGCCGGCGACGAGATCGCCTTCCGGCTCGAACAGCGCCGCGTCGACCTCGTCGCCGGCCAGACCGTCGACGTCGAGCTCCGTCACACCGAATCGGACACGAGGCTCTCCAGAGAGCGTCTCTCCGTCGTGGAGTGACTCGTCGGGGGTGGCCTTTATCGTGGAGTGACTGAGACGGTCTCTGCCCTGGAGCGACTCACTCCAGGACGGTCCGGATCGCCCGTCGACCGATCTCGACCACGTCGGGGTCCAGCCCGTCGACGGAGCCGTCGAGGTCGTCGACGGTGAACCAGCGCCAGTCCTCGGCGGGCTGTTCCCCATCGTCGGGGTCGATCTCGCGGCTGCCGGCGCGGGCGTAGTAGACCATGTCGACGTGCTGGTGGCCGACGAAGTCGCCGTGGACGTTCACGTCGGCGAGCTGGAAGTGCTGTGGCCGGGGGAGCGGGTCGATAGTCGGCGACTCGATGTCGTCCTCGCTCGCGACCAGTTCGGGGTCGAGGCCGGTCTCCTCGCGGACTTCGCGGAGCCCCGCCTCGTGGGGGAGTTCGTCGCGGTCGACGTGGCCGCCGGGCGGGAGCCACCGGTCGAGGCCGTCGTGGACGTGGAGCGCGACGGCGTCGTCGTGGACGACGTAGACCGTCGCGGTGTAGTGTCGGGTCGTCTCCATAGCGGTTCGACGGCCACCCGCGGTATCGAGGTTACGAAAACGGACTGCCGCGGGGAACGGGTCGGGACGGGACCCGATACGTCAGGGCGCCGTGAACCCCTCTTCGGCTTCGAGGAGTTCGTGGTACCGGTTGCGGATCGTGACTTCGGAGATGTTGGCGACTTCGCTGACCTCGCTCTGGGTGACCTTCTCGTTGGCGAGCAACGAGGCGGCGTAGGCGGCGGCGGCGGCGAGGCCGACCGGGCTCTTGCCGGAGTGGACGCCCTGCTCTTTGGCCGTGTTCAGGAGCTGTCGGGCGCGTCGTTCGACCTCCTCGGGGAGGTCGAGGTCCGAGACGAACCGCGGGACGTAGCTCTCGGGGTCGGCGGGCTGGATCTCCAGGCTCAGCTCGCGGACGACGTACCGGTACGTGCGGGCGATCTCGTCCTTGGCGACGCGCGAGACCGCGGCGATTTCGTCGAGGCTCCGCGGGGTGCCGGCCTGCCGGGCTGCGGCGTACAGCGCCGAGGTGGCGACGCCCTCGATGGATCGACCGGGGAGCAGGTCCTCGTCGAGCGCGCGGCGGTAGATGACCGAGGCGGTCTCGCGGACGTTCTCGGGGAGGCCGAGCGCGGAGGCCATGCGGTCGATCTCGCCCAGGGCCTGCTTGAGGTTGCGCTCTTTGGAGTCGCGGGTGCGGAACCGCTCGTTCCAGGTCCGTAGTCGCTGCATCTTCTCGCGCTGGCGCGAGGACAGGGAGTTGCCGTAAGCGTCCTTGTCCTGCCAGCCGATGTTCGTCGAGAGGCCCTTGTCGTGCATCATGTTCGTCGTCGGCGCGCCGACGCGGGACTTCTCGTCCTTCTCGGCCGCGTCGAAGGCGCGCCACTCGGGCCCGGGGTCGATCTCGTTCTCCTCGACCACGAGTCCGCAGTCCTCACAGACCGTCTCGCCGTGCTCGGCG
>PXSD01000071.1:8136-15129 GCA_003023165.1 Halobacteriales archaeon QS_9_67_15
CACTCCGGACAGACGAGCGTCTCCGCCTCGTCGTCCGCTTCCTCGCGTTCATCTTCGCGTTCGCTCGTGTATCGTCTGATTGAGGTATCGGTCATTGGTTGCAAACTACGCGGGGATGTCCCCGCAAGAACCGTCTCACCGGATTATCTGTTGCAGGTCGAGCGACTTAAATCTTTTCCAAAAACCGCATAAGATCGTATGTCATTTCTCGACGTACCTTAATGTATCGGTTCACCGTCGCTGCCGGCCGAACATTTGGCCGTTGAAGCCACGTCTTTTGGCGGGCTCGGTCCACAATACGGCCGAAACCTGTGTTTCTCTACAGACAGGCCGACCGGGGCGCGAGTCGCGGGGCTGACCCTCGGAGCGTCGCGGGCTGGTCGGGGGCGGATCGCCGGGAACCGTCGCCGGCGGGCGGGGGTATCGAAACCCTTACCGCCGGGCCACGCCTCGCGTGGCCTATGAGCGACACCGAGCCCGTCGTCGACCCCGAGGAGGTGCGCCACGTCGCGGACCTGGCGCGCATCGACCTCGACGACGACGAGGTCGACCGCTTCACCGAGCAGTTCGCGGACATCCTCGAGTACTTCGAAACGCTCGACGAGGTGCCGGAGGTCGACATCGACGAGGAGCTCGCTAACGTCATGCGCCCCGACGAGGTGCGCGACTCCCTTTCACAGGCGGAGGCACTCGAGAACGCCCCGGAGTCCGAGGACGGCTACTTCAAGGGACCGAACGTCTCGTGACGACCGTGGTCACTCGACCGACCAGCTACGACCTATGAGCACGGAGTACAACGGCTACATCACGACGGAGCGAATCGACGGCGCCGACGACGGCCCGCTCGCGGGGCGGACCGTCGCGGTCAAAGACAACATCTCCACAGAGGGCGTGCGCACGACCTGCGGGTCCGCCATGCTCGACGACTACGTCCCGCCGTACGACGCGACGGTCGTCGAACGCATCACGGCGGCCGGCGGGACCATCCCCGGCAAGACCAACATGGACGAGTTCGGGATGGGCACGACCACCGAGACGTCGGCGTTCGGCTCAACCGAAAATCCGGTCGCGGAGGGCCACGTCCCCGGTGGCTCCTCCGGCGGGTCCGCGGCGGTCGTCACCGCGGGCGACGCCGACATGGCGCTCGGCACCGACACCGGCGGCTCGGTGCGCGCGCCGGCCGCCTTCTGCGGCGTCGTCGGCATCAAACCGACCTACGGGCTGGTCTCGCGCTACGGCGTCGTCGCCTACGGGAACTCCCTCGAACAGGTCGGCCCCATCGCGCCGACGGTCAAGGAGGCCGCGGAGCTACTGGAAGTCATCGCCGGCCCCGACCCGAGCGACGCGACGACGCGGGACGCAAGAGAGGCGCGCAGCGCCTCTGACAGTCGAGCGGGTGACGCCCGTGAGACGAGTGAGGAACGGAGCGAGGACGCATACGACTATGCGGCGGCCGCAGACGGCGACATCGACGGGCTGGACATCGGTATCCCGATGGAACTCTTGGACGGCGCGGACGAGCGCGTCACGGAGGTCTTCTGGGACGCCATCGACGACCTCGAAGCCCGCGGCGCGACCTACCACGACGTGGACCTGGAGTGTCTGCGCTACGCGGTCGAGGCGTACTACGTGACGGCGATGAGCGAGGCCTCCTCGAACCTCGCCCGCTTCGACGGCGTCCGCTACGGCCAGTCGGGCGGCTACGACGGCAACTGGAACGAGACGTTCGCGCGAGCCCGCGAGGAAGGGTTTGGCGAGGAGGTCAAGTCCCGGGTCCTGCTCGGAACCTACGCCCTCTCGGCGGGCTATCAGGACAAGTACTACAAGAAGGCACAGGACGCTCGCGCCTGGATCAAGCGCGACATCAACGACGCGCTGGAGGGCGCGGACGTGCTCGCGTCGCCGACGATGCCGGTCCCGCCGATGGAGCTTGGCGAGAGTCTGGAAGACCCGCTGACGATGTACCTCGCCGACGCGAACACGACACCGGCGAACCTGGCGAACCTGCCCGCCATCTCGGTGCCTGCCGGCGAAACCGACGGCGGCCTCCCCGTGGGGCTCCAGTTCATGGGGCCCGCGTTCGGCGAGAGAGCGATCATCCGGGCCGGAAGCGCACTGGCCTGAAACCTCCGCACAGGGAGGGTTCAAGTCACTGTCTCGGAGAACTAGCGCCATGACCGATGGGCAGGAGCGGGCGAGCGACGCCAGCGAGACCTTCGCCCTCGTGGCCATCGAAAGGCGATTCGCCGTCGTCCGGGCGCTGTGGGACCTGACGAGCCACCCGAACGAGTCGGTTTCGTTCGCGGCGCTGCGCGAACAAGCCGGAGTGCGCGACTCGGGACAGTTCAACTACCACCTCGGCAAGCTCGCGCCGGAGTTCGTCCGTGGCGACGGTGACGGGTACCACCTCACCGAAGCAGGCCGACGCGTGGTCGGGACCGCGGTCTCCGGCGTGTACACGGACCTCGACGCCTCGGTCGAACCGCGATCCGCCGGGGACTGCCGGGTTTGCGAAGGGACGCTCGAACTCACCTACGACGAGGGAGTCATGATGGTCAGGTGTCGTGATTGCGAGAGGCGGGTGTTCGATATGTCTACCCCGCCGGTCCTCGTCGCCGAAACTGACCCAGAGGACCTGTCTACAGTGCTCTGGCGGCACGCCATGGCCGAGGTCCAGCGGATGAACAGCGGATTCTGTCCCTACTGCGGCGGCCCCCTCGACACCGCGGTCGAACTACCGGAAGCCAGCGATGCCCTCAACGACGTGGACATCAAGTACGGCTGTGCCGCGTGCGAGAGGACCTTTCAGTGGAACGTCTACCTGGCTATCCTCGACCACCCGGCAGTCGTCGACCTGTTCCACGACGCGGGAATCGACGTACGTGAGTTCCCGCTGTGGAAAACGTTCTTGCGGCCGGACCTGGATGGCCGCATCGTGGAGCGGAACTCGGTTCGGGTGGAGGTGACGATCGAACTCGACGGGCGAGCGGTGACTCTCACCGTCGACGATTCGCTCGACGTGGTGGCGCACAGAACTGCCCCGGTCGAATCCACTGACTGAAGACGACTGCCATCGAAGTCGGTCGCTCCGGTCTCCAACGCGAGCCGAGTAGTAACGACTGAACGGCTCCCGGTCAGGCCGCTTTTGTCGGTGCCGCCCCTGGGATGGATGTGACGCAGTCGATCCTCGTCTGGCATCGCGACGACCTGCGGACGGTTGACAACGCGGCGCTCGCGGCCGCTGCCGCGGACGGCGACCCTGCTCCCGTCTTCGTCTTCGACCCTCGGTACTACGGCGAGGCGTCGCTGGCCTGCGACGCGCGCCTACGCTTCCTCCACGAATGTCTCGATGACCTCAACCGACAGTACCGGGACCGCGGGTCCGGGCTCGCGCTCCGGCGCGGCGACCCCCGTGAGGAGTTACGTTCACTCCTCGACGATGGCGTTGTAGACAGGATATACTGCAACCGGACGACGACCGCACGCTACGGACGCGAGGTGGCAGAGACCGTCCGCTCGTGGAACGAGGTCACGACGTTCTCCGACGACGGCATCCGCCGTGTCGAGCGCCGACACCGGGACGGAACGGTCGCCGTCGACACCCGCGAGGGGTGGGCGGCGAACCCTCGCTCGTGGCAGGAACAGTGCGAAGCGTACTTCGAGAGCGAGCCCACACCGCGACCGGAGTCGCTGCCGACGAATCCAGTCGCGTCGACGACGAGCGTCGCCGAGATGGAGGAGCGGTACGACGTGAACCCCGACAAATCGGACGTGCCGCGCGGCGGGACGATGGCCGGAAACGAGCGGCTCTCGGCGTTCCGCAACAGGGTCAGCGAGTATCCCGGGGTCGTCTCGCCGCCCGCGGCGGCGGCCGAGCGGTCGTCGCGGCTCTCGCCGTATCTGGCCTTCGGTGCGCTACTACACGCAGAAACTCGCGGACTGGCCGGGCTGGACCGAGCGGGCGGTCAATCCAGTCATGCGGGGGCTCTTCCGCGACGAACACGACCCCGAACTGGTCGCGGCGTGGCGAGAGGGCCGGACCGGTTTCCCGATGGTCGACGCGTCGATGCGGGCGCTGGTGGAGACCGGCTATCTGAACTTCCGGATGCGGGCGATGGTGGCCTCGTACTTCCAGTACGTCCTCCGGGAGTGGTGGAAGCGCGGTGCGGACTTCATGTATCGCCACCTGGTCGACGCTGACCCGGCGATCAACTACGCGCAGTGGCAGTCACAGTGCAACCTGACCGGCGTCCACCCGGTCCGGATCTACGACCCGGCGAAGCAGGCCCGGGAGTACGACCCCGAGGGCGCGTTCGTCCGCGAGTACGTCCCCGAACTCGCGCCGCTCCCCGACGGACACCTCGCGAAGCCGGAGAAGGCACCGCTCGCGGTGCAGGACGAAGCGGGCGTTCGCGTCGGCGAGGACTACCCGCGTCCGGTCGTCGACTTCGAGCGACGAGCGGCCGAGACCCGCGAGCAGTTCGCAGCGCTCGACGGGCGGGCCACGGAGGCGCTCTCGGACGAGCGCGTTCGCCGGCGCGGGTCGTTCTCGAACCGGGGTGGACGGAGCGAGTCTCGCGAGTCGGCCGACCGCCCGGTCGACGGACAGTCGTCGCTCGCGGACTTCTGACCCGACCGGTTCGCGATCAAAGTTTACTCATTCCCGACTCACAGGAGGTTTATCAGCATCAACCGTGTACGACGTAGTGATGCCCGAGATCACAGTCTCGGAAGAGCTGTACAGTCAGATCGAGACAGAGTGTTCGGACGGCGACATCGACAAGACGCTGTGGAAGATGGTCGGCACGTACCGCCGCGCGAACAACCCGGAAGCGGATACGACCTGACCGGTTCAACAGTTTTGCGTCCGCCGTGACGGCCGTCTCGAGCGACAGGTTCGCGCGTTTGTCTCATCGTAACTGGTCGTAGACTTCGGTGAGTCTGTCGACCGAGTGCGCCACGCTGATGAAATCGCGTCGGGCCAGACACTCCTCACCGAGGCGGTCCCGTTCGGCGAGCGTCCGCTCGATGACGTCGCGGAAGGCCTCGATATCACCTGCGGGTGCCTTGTAGCCGGTTTCGCCCTGGACGATCGTGTCCGCGAGCGCGGCGCTGGCGACGCCGGCGACCGGCGTTCCGCAGGCGTTCGCCTCGAGCGCGGCGATCCCCTGCGTCTCGACGGGGCTCGGGAACGCGAACGCGTCCATCGTCGCGTAGAACGCCGGGAGTTCCTCCCGGTCGAGCCACCCCAGGAAGTGCGCGTCCACGTCGGCCGCCGCTGCCTTCTCCTCCAGGTCGGCTCTGGCGGGCCCGTCACCGCCGAACGCGAGTGTCACGTCCATCCCGTCGGTGGCCTCGACGATCGCAGTGAGGTTCTTCTCGTACCCGTGGCGGCCCGTGTACCCGACGATCGGACCGTCGGGGACGCCGTGGCGACTGCGAAAGCGGTCGGTCGCGACGGGGCGGAAGAAGTCGGCGTCGACGCCGTTCGAGACGACTTCGACGGGCGTCGTTGTCCCGACAGTGTCGCGGACGTGGTCGGCGGTCCGCTCGCTGGGCGCGACGACCACGTCCGTCCGGTCGAGGAAGCGCCGTTCGTACTTCGTCGCGCTGCGCTCGATGGTTCGCTCGATCGGACGGGTGAACGCGAGGTAATCGGCGTACTCGCTCGTCGGCGTGTGGTACGACGCGGCCATCGGCAGGTCGTGCTTCCGGGCGAGGCGCATCCCGGCGAGGCCGAGACTGAACGGGGAGTGCGCGTGGACGAGCTCCGCGTTGTCGACGGCTTCCGGAACCCCCGGAACCCCGACTCTGAACCCCTCGTAGAACGGGAAGGGGAGACTGCTGACGGGGTACTCGCCCGCTGCGGCCTCGTGGTCGCCGTCGGGGTAGACCACGTCCATGTGACCGCCGCGTCGGTGCCAGCGGTCTCGCCACGTCTGGACGGTGTAGGTGACGCCGTTGTGAGTCGGCAGGTATGTGTCCGTGAACGCGGCCACCCTCGGCAGGTCCATGCGACCACCGTATGCGGAACGGGCCTTAATGCGTTATCATCTCGGTCGCTACCACTCGACCGCGTCCGGCCCTGCCGTGAAACGACCCGTGCCCGAACGCAAAGTATACCTGCCGCTCCCCGGGAGGTACGAACGACTGGATGGACACAGAAACGATCGCCCGCGAGCGGATCGAGCGCCTCCGCGAACTCGCCGCTGAAGCCACGGCCGACGGTCGCGACGAGCGCGCGCGCCGCTACGTCCGCCGCGCGCGCCGCATCGCCGAGCGCAACCGGCTCGGACTGCCGCGCGAGTTCACCCGGTTCACCTGCGACCGCTGTGACGCCTACCTCCGTCCGGGCCGCAACGCTCGCGTTCGCCTCCAGGACGGACACGTCGTCGTGACCTGCGACTGCGGCGCTCACGCCCGCTACCCGTACGATTAAGCGGTGTCTGTGGCCCGGTGTGCCACAGATCGCGCCGGGAACTACCCGCAACCTTTGAATTGTTTCGCTCTAAGGGGTAGTAACATGAGTGACGCGACTCGCGCACAGCGACTCCACGAACTCGACGTGACGGTCTGGGTCGGCAAGAACGGCCTCGACTCCGTCGAAGACGAACTCAACGACCAGCTAGCGGACGCCGAGTTCGTCAAGACGAAGTTCCTCAGAGCGGCACGGGGCGGCACGAACACCGAGGATCTCGCGGCGGAGCTGGCCGACCGAGTGAACGCCGACGTCGTCCGGACGCGAGGCCACACGGCAGTCTTCGAGCGATGAGCGGAGCCGCCGCGTCCGGACCGGTGCTCCAGGCCGCACCCGGGGAACCGTCGGGTGCGATCGCGAACGTGCTCGCCGACGGGCTCGGGCTGGACGCGCAGCTGGCCAACGCGCTCGGCTCCGCGATAACGTTCGTCGTCGCGTTCGTCGCTCTCTACCTCCTAGGTCGTATCATCGTCATGCCGGTCTTCAGCCGCGTGTTCGCCGCTCGTGACCTCGAC
>PXSD01000072.1 GCA_003023165.1 Halobacteriales archaeon QS_9_67_15
GCAGCGGCTGTCCCTGCGAATGCGACGGTGCCTCCGAACACGGAGACGACCATCAGCATCGTCAGGAACAAACTGCGAAGTTTGTCGTTAGTTCCTGTCATAGTTTGTTGGATCTGCTGTCAGCGGCCACAGTAACTTTCCGACCACGCGGACACGCGACCCGAGCGGGCCGCGCCGAACCGAACGGTGTACTCGATACTGCAACCATGGGCAGGGGTACGGTACGAACCAACGCCGGATGTAATAAATGCTTTGTGGTCACGACGCCGGAAGGAGCCACCCGGGAAACCGCCAGATCACCCAGTAGAACCGCTTTGTGACACGTTCACGTACACCCATTCACGTGTCAGACGCCTGTCTTTCGGAAGTCTGACTGACGGTCTATTAAGTATCGGAAAGCGGCGCGTAGACCCCTACTGACTTGCTGCGAAGAAACGTTGGTCGATTCGAGGCGCCGACTTCGACCTCCCGCGCATGACATCGGTGCGCCAGCGCGTCGACTTCGACCTACGACGTGACGACTTCGACTTCGTGGCCGTCCGGGTCTTTCGTGAACCCATAATTGTTGTCGCAGCTCTCGGGGTCGCGGTAGTCCGCTGCTTCGCGAGTCATGAGCGACTCCCAGCTGTCGTCGAGGTCGTCGACGCGGACGGCGAGGTGGCCCCAGGCGTCACCCAGCTCGTAGGACCGACCGTCGTAGTTGTAGGTGAGTTCGACGGCCATCGCCTCGTCTGCGGCGTCCTCGGGCTTCACGAAGTAGTTCGCGAAGGTGTCCGCCTCCCAGCGCCCGGTGTGTTCGTGCTCGAACTTGCGGGTCCACCAGCCGAGATGGTCGTCGGCGTCCTCGTGGTCGATGCTCCAGCGAGCGCCGAAGTCCCGCTCGACGATCTCGATCTCGTGGCCGTCCGGGTCCGTGACGAACGCGTAGCCGGGGTTGTCCTCGGGCCGGCGGTAGTCCTCGACGCCCTCGTCCATCAGTTCGTAGTAGGCGTCGTGGACGTCCTCGACGCGGACGGCGATGTGTCCCCAGCCGTCGCCCATCGTGTACGACCGACCGTCGTGGTTGTACGTGAGTTCGAGCAGCGCGCCCTCGTCGTGGACGTCTTCCGGACCGAGGAAGACGTTCGTGAAGGTGTCGGCTTCCCAGCGACCCTTCTCCTCGTAGTCGAGGTGTGTCCGGTACCAGTCGAGCGATTCCTCGAGGTCTTCGACGCGCATCATCGTGTGGTCGAGTGTCCCGTCCATAGCCGAAATCAGGGTAGCCACGTCGAAAAGGATACCGAACGCGGAACTCATACGGTCGGTTGTAGCTATTTACCGCCGCTCGTCTACCCGGTGACGACGATCGGCGGTAAGAGACTACAACCGACCGTATCAGGGACGGCTCGTCCACGCGGCGAGTGCGAGGAACGCGGCCCCGAGCGGGAGCGCGACCACACCGACGCGGTACGAGGAGAACCCGACCGCCGCGTAACACACGTCGAGCGCGGCGAGCGCGAACAAACCGGCGGTGACGCGGCGGTCTTCGCGACCGATCCGGGCGAGCGAAACGCTCGCGACGCCACTGCCGTACAGGAGCGTCGCGGTCGGCCACGCGAGCAGGGAGGTGGGGAGCCCGCGCGTGTACACGAAGACGTAGTGGTACACCGACGTCAGCGAGAGCGTCTCCGGGTTCGCGAGGGCGACCGAGAGGACGAGACTGTGCCCGTCGCCGAAGGGGACGACCAGCCACGGGACGAGCCCGGCGAGAACCACCGCGACGACTCGAGAAGGGACGGCGCTGGCAACTGTGTCTGTGTCGGGCCGACTCATCGAGTCGTCAGGATGCGGAGCACGTCCTCGTCGGCGAGTTCGTGGTCGATCCCGACCTGCTGTTGGTCGTGTTTCGCGCTTGGGCCGGAGACGCGTGCGAACCTGAATCGATTCTCGAACTCGCCGCCGAGTTTCTCGCAGGCGTCTTCGATCGTGTCGCCATGACGGAGGACGAGCGGTTCGTCGTAGTCGACGCCGCGGCCCGGTTTGTCCATGTAGACCCGGATGAGGCCGAGGTCCTCCCAGACCGCCTCTGTGAGCGAGTCCAACCCCTTCTGTTCCTCGGCGCTGATGAAGATGGCCTCCTCGGGGTCGATGTCGTGTTCGCGCAGGTCCTCGTGAACCGTCTCGAGGTAGTCCGGTTCGATGAGGTCGGCCTTGTTGACCGTCACGAGCGACGGCAGGTACTCCCGGTTGTCGAGGACGCCGTCGATGAGCCGGTCGATGTCGACCTGTTCGCCGATGTTCACGTTCGCGTTGACGTACCCGCGCTCGCGGAGGACGCTCTTGATGGTCTCTTCGCCGAGGTCGAGGTCGACGCTGGATGTCACATTGATCCCGTCTTTGTGCTTCTTCCGGATGGTGACGCGTGGGGGTTCGGTGTCGATGCGGACCTTGTTGTTGTACAGTTCCTCGGACAGCCGCGCGTACTGGTCGATCTCGAAGACGGAGAGGACGAAGACCACGAGGTCCGCCGTGCGGACGACCGAGAGGACGGCCTGCCCGTCGCCGCGACCGTCGGCGGCGCCCTCGATGAGCCCCGGAACGTCCAGTATCTGGATGTTCGCGCCGTTGTACTGGAGCATTCCGGGATTGATATCCAGCGTCGTGAACTCGTAGGAGCCGACCTCGCTCTCGGCGTTCGTGAGGGCGTTGAGCAGCGTCGACTTGCCGACGCTCGGGAAGCCGACGAGGGCGACGGTCGCGTCGCCGGTCTTCTCGACGGCGTACCCAGTCCCCCCGCCCGCCGAGGACTGGTTCTCGAGCTCCTCCTTTTTTTCCGCGAGCTTCGCTTTCAGCCGGCCGATGTGTCCCTCGGTCGACTTGTTGTAGGGCGTGGTCGCGATCTCCTCTTCGATCTCGCGGATCTCCTCTTCGAGCCCCATTGTCTGTGAGTCGGCAACCGGCACCGAAAAAGGTGTTCTTCCGGGCCGGTGTCGAGCGGCCGAAACGTGTAACACAGAAATATAGTTCTGTCAATAGAAGATGCGTTTCGACAAACTAATACGACGAGAGGTGGATATCCTCGACAATGTCAGACCCGGGACGACCTCGAAGAGCGGTTCACGCTGACGATCCGCACGGAGGGGTGTCGGGTGCGTATCATCGGCAGTCCGGTCGAGATCAAAGGCGCGAGCGACTTTCTCGCGAGAAACGGCGTCTCGCTCGCCTGAAACGGCGGGACCCGATAGCGACAAACGACCCTGTCCTGCAAAACTGTCTCTCAGCGGTTCTGATACTGCCGGCTGTAACTTCGTGAAGATATTCGCCGCCCCGGGGCGGCGAAATTCGTGACAGACGTACAGCCGGCAGTATGAGTCGTGGGTCGGTGTGTCTACGCCGGGCCGTGTGCGGTCGAGCCGGAGCGGATAGCGTTCGCGAGGAGCGGTCGCATCAACCCGACGAGCGGGGCGCGTTCGTCGTCGGTCCAGACGGCGCTGTGGCGGTCGACGCTGGGGAGGTCGGTTTCGAGGTTGGAACTGACCAGCAGTTCGCGACCGTCCGCCATGAGGATCGAGCTGATCTCGCCCGGTTCGATCGGGTGGTCTTCCCACCAGGTCCACGTTTCGAGGACGGTCGCGCCCGGCGCGAGGTCGCCGATCGTCTCGCGGACCACCGGGCTCGGGGACCCGACAGTGATGGTGACGCCGCGCTCGTCGGCGGCCGACAGCGACCGGCGCAGTTCTTCGGTGAGCAGGCTCTCGACGGCGACGACGAGCAGGAGTTCGTCCGTCGCGTCGTCGGCGAGTCCGACGAGTCGGTCGCTGACCGCGTCGTCGCCCTCCACGACCCAGACCCCTGCTCGCTCGTCACGGGGTTCGGGCGACTGCAGGCGCGGGAGGAGTCCGTCGAGCCGGTCGAGCCGTTCGCCGTACTCGCGGCGGATCGTCTCGACGGCGTCGCGGGGCTCCGGCGCGCGGAACTGTCGCGGTTGGGAGTCCTGTACGTCGGCGAGCCCGCGCTCCCGTAGGGACTCGACGCTGTCGTAGACGCGCGGGCGGGGCACGTCCGCGATGTCTGCGAGTTCGCGTGCCGTGCCGTGGCCGATGCGCGTCAACGCGACGAAACACTTCGCCTCGTAGCCCGTCAGCCCGAACGTCTCCAGCAGTGTCGTCGTCTCGGCGACCAGGTCGTCTCCGTCCGGACCGGCGGCGGACTCGTCGTTCGACATTGATACCGATGGTCTCTCAGAGGACATTGTACGGTCGGTGTAATAACGGTGGTCGTTCACGACGGCTCGTTGTGCTCCCGGGCGAGTGATGCGTCCGGCCACGCCGGCCGCCGGAATCGTTCTCTCGTTCGGTTGTCGACACGTCCGACACCTCAGGCGACCTGGTCGTCGGCGTCGAGCAGTTCTGTGTAGCGGTCCCGGATGGTCACCGCGGAGACGTCGGCGGCGTCTGCGACCTCGTGCTGGGTCACGTCGACGTTCGTCAGCCGACCGGCCGCGTATATCGCGGCCGCCGCGAGGCCCACGGGGTTCTTGCCCGAGTGGACCGCCTCTCGCTTGCCCGCTTCGAGGAGTTCGACCGCGCGCTGTTTCGTCTCCTCGGGCAGGTCGAGGTCCGAGATCAGTCGCGGGACGTACTGAGCCGGGTCGGTCGGCTCCATCGCGAGTTCGAGTTCGCGGGCGATGTATCGGTACGCGCGTGCGAACTCCTTCCGCTCGACTCGACTGACGGTTTCGAGTTCGTCGAGCGTGCGCGGGACGCCCGCCTGTCGTGCGCCCGCGTAGAGGGACCCGGTCGCCATCGCCTCGATGGACCGGCCCGGGATGAGTTCCTCGTCGAGCGCGCGGCGGTAGATGACCGACGCGGTCTCGCGGGCGTCCTTCGGGATGCCCAGCGCGGAGGCCATCCGGTCGACCTCCCCCAGCGCCTGCTTCAGGTTACGGTCCTGTGCGCTCTGGGAACGGAAGCGTTCGTCCCACGTGCGCAGGCGCGACATCTGTTCGCGCTTCTTCGCGGAGAGGGTCTGGCCGTGGGCGTCCTTGTTCTGCCAGTCGATGACCGAGGAGAGCCCCTTGTCGTGGAGCATCTCCGTCGTCGGCGACCCGACGCGGCTCTTCTCGGCCTTGTCGCGCGCGTCGAACGACCGCCACTCCGGCCCGCGGTCGACGACGTCCTCTTCCAGCACGACGCCACACTCCCGACAGACTGTCTCCCCGCGCTTCTCGTTCGTGATCCCTGCCGCACCGCACTCGGGGCACTCGTTCCGCTCGGACTTCGAGTCGGCCTCGGCCTCCTCGTCCTCACGTTCAAATGGCTGGACGTGACGGCCCGTAACTCGCTGGTTGGCGCTTGTCATGGTGCGTGCCGAGTCGGCAGCGTGTCGCCACCGACCCGTGTTTCGGCATCCCGTTCTTAGAGCTACTGATTAAAATAGTTATCGCCTCGTTGTTACAGAAGTAGTTACAATACGGTTGTCCGGATGAGCGGACGGTTTTCGACTGGATCCGGAAGCGGGTTCCAGCGGTCAGAAGCGGGCATCGAGCCACGGTACAACGGTAGTGACAGTGAGAACCATACCCTACATGTGTCACTGTGACACACCGCGTCCGGGAAAAGCAATTCTTAAACCTGCCCCGTCGGTTTCACCGTGTATGGCTGGAACCATCGAAGTGCTCGTCCCGGGCGGGCAGGCCGATCCGGGCCCGCCCCTCGGACCGGAGCTCGGTCCGACCCCCGTGGACGTGCAGGCGGTCGTCCAGGAGATCAACGACCGGACCGAAGCGTTCGACGGGACGGAAGTCCCCGTCACCGTCGAGTACGAGGACGACGGTTCGTTCTCGATCGAGGTCGGCGTCCCGCCGACGGCCGAGCTCATCAAAGACGAGGCCGGCTTCGAGACGGGCAGCGGCGAACCCCAGGAGACCTTCGTTGCCGACCTCTCCACCGAACAGGTCAAACAGATCGCCGAGCAGAAACACCCCGACCTGCTCGCCTATGACCTAAAGAACGCCGCGAAGGAAGTCGTCGGCACCTGCACCTCGCTGGGCGTCACCATCGAGGGCAACGACCCCCGCGAGTTCAAAGGGCGGATCGACGAGGGCGAATACGACGACGTGTTTGCAGACGAAGCGGCCGCGTAAGCCGCTGTTGATGACGCAAAGCCTCGCAAAACGGGCGGAACGAGTTTTACGGTTTGTTCGCCGAGGAAGCGGCGGCATGACGGACCGCGAATCCGTCCAGCTTCGGAGTATCGACGAACGGGCGTGAGACGCGGTCCGTCGCCCGACGCGACCGAGCACGGTCCAGCGGATGTCGCGGTGACGGTCAACGCGGTTCCGAACGGGTTCGCCGTCGAAGACGACGGGACTGGACTGGACTCGGACTGTCGGTCGTCGAGGGGATCGCAGACGGGCACGGCTGGTCGGTCGCGTATCGGTCCGAAGCGGACCGGTCACGCTTCGAGGTGACCGGCGTCGAAAGCCAGAAGCGGAGTGACGCTCTCGCGGCGGTCCGACGGGTTTAAGTGTCGCATCGGCGTCCCATCAGGTGAGACAGGCTTTGCCTGTTTCACTGACCCGTAGGAGCCGTTGGCGTACTACGGAGGTGAACAATGGCAGATCAGGAAATAGAGAACGCAGTAACTCGTGCACTCGAGGACGCACCGCCCCGGAACTTCCGGGAGACGGTCGACCTCGCGATAAACTTGCGCGACATCGACTTAGACGACCCGTCGAACCGCGTCGACCAGGACGTGGTCCTCCCGTCCGGGACCGGACAGGAGACCCAGATCGTCGTGTTCGCGGAGGGCGAGACCGCTCTGCGCGCCGAGGAAGCCGCAGAGGAAGTCCTCGACGGCGACGACCTCGCGGACCTGGGAGACAACGACAACGAGGCCAAGGACCTGGCCGACGAAACCGACTTCTTCCTCGCGGAGGAAAACATGATGCAGGACATCGGTCGGTACCTGGGGACAGTCCTCGGCCCGCGTGGGAAGATGCCCGACCCGATCGCGCCGGACGACGACGTGGTCGAGATGGTCGAGCGTCTCAAGAACTCCGTCACCGTGCGGAGCCGCGACCGGCGCACGTTCCACACGCGCGTCGGTGCCGAGGACATGTCCGCCGAGAACATCGGCGACAACATCGACGTGATCCTCCGGCGACTCCACGCGGACCTCGAGAAGGGCCCCCTCAACGTCGACTCCATCTACGTGAAGACGACGATGGGGCCGGCAGTGGAGGTCGCCTGACATGAGCGCAGAACGCAAGACAGAGACCATCCCGCAGTGGAAGCAGGACGAGGTCGCCGACATCGTCGAGATGATCGGATCCTACGACAGCGTCGGGATCGTCGACATCACTGGCATCCCGTCCCGACAGCTCCAGGACATGCGTCGGGACCTCTACGGGACCGCCGAACTCCGCGTCTCGCGGAACACGCTCGTCTAGCGCGCGCTCGAAGAGGTCGGCGGGGGTCTCGAACAGCTGACCGACTACGTCTCCGGACAGGTCGGGCTCATCGGGACCAACGACAACCCCTTCGGGCTCTTCCAGCAGCTGGAAGCCTCGAAGACGCCGGCACCGATCAACGCCGGCGAGGTCGCCACGGACGACATCGTCGTCCCCGAGGGTGACACGGGGGTCGACCCCGGTCCGTTCGTCGGCGACCTCCAGAGCGTGGGCGCGAACGCCCGCATCCAGGAGGGTTCGATCCAGGTCATGGAGGACTCGACCGTCCTCGAGGCCGGCGAGGAGGTCTCGGCCGACCTCGCGAACGTCCTGAGCGAACTCGGCATCGAGCCGAAGGAAGTCGGGCTGGACCTGCGCGCCGTCTACGCCGAGGGCGTCCGCTTCGAGCCCGAGGAGCTCGAACTGGACGTCGCGGAGTACCGGGCGGACGTCGAGGCGGCGGCCGCGCGCGGTCGCAACCTCGCCGTCAACGCCAGCTACCCGACGGACCGGACGGCCCCGACCCTGCTCCAGCAGGCTCGCGGCGACGCCAAGAGCCTCGGTCTGCAGGCGTCGATCGAGAGCCCGGACCTGGCCGACGACCTCGTCTCGAAGGCCGACGCGCAGGTGCGCGCGCTGACCGCGCAGGTCGACGACCCCGAGGCCCTGCCCGAGGACCTGCAGGACGTCGAGGAGCCCGCAGCCGCATCGACTGACGACCAACCCGACACCGAGGACGACGCCGACGACGTCGACGAGGAATCGGAAGCCGAGGCCGACGAGGCCACGGACGACGATGACGACGACGACGAAGACGCCGGCGACGCACTCGGAGCCATGTTCTAACAACAATGGAATACGTTTACGCAGCACTCATCCTGAACGAAACGGACGCAGAGATCAACGAAGAAAACCTGACCGACGTGCTCGAAGCCGCCGGCGTCGACGTGGAGGAGTCCCGCGTCAAGGCGCTCGTCGCGGCGCTTGAAGACGTCGACATCGACGACGCGGTCGAGCAGGCCGCGGCCGTCCCCGCAACGACCGGCGGCGCGGCCGGCGGCGCTGGCGACGAGGCCGAGCCCGACGACGACGGCGGCGACGAAGAGAAAACCGAAGCCGACGACAGCGACGGCGACGACGACGACGACGACGAAGAGGCCAGCGGCGAGGGCCTCGGCGAGCTGTTCGGCTAACGCCAGGTACACCTTCTCCGATTTATCGAAGTGATAAGTGGCTGCTGTATCTCGCCTCTTCTGTCTCCATCGATTGTTTAGAGGGGTTCTTTAATTATCAAAAGTGAGTCCCCGTGGCGATGATATATATAATAATTTATCGAAGTGAGGGGAGAGGCAGTCAGACCGATGAACTGGCAGTCGACGCCGTACACGGTCCCGCTGGTGCTCGCAGCTATCGTCGCAGTCGCGAGTACGGTCGCCGTCGGACGCGACCGGGAGAGCCCAGCCGAGACGTGGGCGACGGGTGTCCAGGCGTTGGTTCTCGCCTGGATCCTCGTCAACCTCGTGGTGCTGTCGGCGAGGACGTTCGACCTGAAGATGGCGGCGCTGACGCTCGTCGTTCCAGTAACGAGCGCGCTCGCCGTCACGGTGTTCGGGTTCACACTGTACTACACTGGCCGCGGAACGTCACTCACGACCTGGCGAAAGGCTGCCCTACTCGGGTTCCCGCTCGTCTCGGCAGCGATCAGCGTCACGAACGGGTATCACGGACTGGTCTTCGCCGATCCGCACCTCGAGACCGGCGGCTCGTTCGTTCAGGTGACCTACGAGTGGGGACCCGGGTTTCTCGCTATCGCAGCGGTGAGTTACCTGCTCATGGGCTCGTACTGTGTGCTGCTCGCGCAGAAAGTCCGCCACTCCCGCAACGTCTACCGGGCCAAGGCCGCGGTGGTGTTGGGTTCGATCCTGGTCCTGTCGGGCGCGACGGTCGCGTCGACGCTCGGGATCAGCCCAACCCCCCACTACACGCTACTGCCGTTGATTTACCTCTTCGTCGGAGTCGTCCTCGTGCTGGCGACTGTCAGCCTCCGGTTCGTGCGACTGCTCCCGACCCAGCGCGTAGCCGGAGTGCTCGACGGGAGCGACGGAGACATCGTCCCGCTGGCCCGCGACATGGTGACCGAACAGATCGACAATGGTATCGTCGTCTTGGACGCCGAGGGTCACGTCGTCGACGCCAACCCGACGGGCAAATCGATACTCGGCGTGGACCGGGCCATCGGGCGCTCCGTCTCAGATATCGTCGACGCCGACCTGATAGACGAGGAGAGCGACCTCTACGACATCGTCCAGGACGAGTGTCTGTTGCGAGAGCTGCGCGAGGAGGTGTGGGTCGCGATGCCGGGCGGTGACCGCTGTTACGACCTGTCGATCAGTTCGCTCGACGACGGCGAGGGAGACATCGTCGGATACGTCGTGCTGATCTACGACATCACGAGACAGAAGCGTCGCGAGCAACAACTCGAACGCCGGACCGAGGCCCTCCAGCGCGAGACGGCGAAGCTCCAGCACCAGAACGAACGCCTCGACGAGTTCGCGAGCATTATCTCTCATGACCTCCGGAACCCCCTCAACGTCGCAACCGGACGGCTCGCCCACGCGAGCCAGGGCCTCGACGGACCGGACGATACGACCGTGATCGACGGGGAGGCCGTTGAAGCGATAGAGCGGTCGCACCGACGTATCGAACGCATCGTCGAGGACACGCTCACGCTCGCCCGCGAAGGGAAAGTGATCACCGAGACGGAGCCGGTCTCACTCGAGGACACCGCCAGTGAGGCGTGGGCCAACGTCGAGACCCCGGAGGGAACGCTCGTCGTCGAGACGGACGAGACCATCGAAGGGGACCGCGGTCGGCTCCTCACGCTCTTCGAGAACCTCTTCCGAAATGCCGTCGAGCACGGCGACGCCGATGTCGTCGTCTGCGTGGAGTCACTGGAAGACCGCGCAGGATTCGCCGTCGCCGACAATGGCCCGGGGATTCCGGACGACCAGAAGGAAGACGTCTTCACGTACGGGTTCTCGACGAACGACGAGGGCACGGGGCTCGGCCTCTCGATCGTGAGCGATATCGTCGCTGCCCACGGGTGGCAGATCGAGGTGACCAACACCGTGGACGACAGCGCCGCCAGCGACGACTCGCAGAGCGGAGACGGTATCCAAGGGACGAGATTCGAAATCACCGGCCTCGACACGCCTGTCTCGTCCAGTCAGAAATCGGAATCGGGTGTTCACGGCGGCGACGAGGAGTGCAGCGGCGGCATGTGCGGCTAACTGAGTCACGAAATTGTCGATTTCCGGGCCTGGTTGACCTGGTATCCACTCCCGCTCGACCGCATCGCCGTCTCGCGAGTGCCGCCCGACGGCTAGTGGGTATCGGTCCGCACGCGGCACCATACCTTCATAAAAATACGCAATAAAAAGGCAGGTGGAGGAGTCAGCCCGATGAACGTACCACTGCGCACGACGGATTTCCTCGACAGAGGTGTGGACCTGTACGACGACGCGACGGCGGTCGTGACCGACGACGGTCGCGAGTTCACGTACGAAGCGTTTGCGGACAGGGTGAATCAGGTGTCGAGCGCGCTCCTGGACGCGGGGCTCGAACAGGGTAACAGGGTCGCGCTCGTCGCCGGGAACACCCACTACTTCCTGGAGATGGAGTTCGCCACACAGCAACTCGGGATGGTGTTCGTCCCGGTCAACTACCGGCTGACACCGGATGACTACGAGTACATCCTGAACGACTGCGACGCGGAACTCCTGGTTGCCGACCACGAGTTCGCCGAGAAGGTCGAACCGGTCAGAGATGCGGTGCCCGCGAGTCGGTTCGTCGGGTACGAGTCGGACCGGATCGACGGCGACTGGAAGGATTACAGCGCGTGGATCGGCGACTATCCGACCGAGCGACCGGAGCGGCCGGACATCTCGGAGGACGACGACGCGACGATCAACTACACGTCCGGGACGACCGGCGACCCGAAGGGCGTGGTTCGAACACATCGGACCGAGCACTATCACGCGCTCCTGCTGACCCACCACATGGACCTGTCGGACGACGACACCTACCTGTGGACGCTCCCGATGTTCCACTGCAACGGATGGGGGTACACCTACGCCCTGACCGGCGTCGGTGCGACTCACGTCTGTCAGCGAGCGTTCGAGCCCGGACCGACCTTCGAGCGCGTGGTCGACAACGACGTATCGCACCTCTGTGGCGCACCGACGGTGCTGAACCGGCTCATCGAGTACTACGACGAACGCGAGCCGGAGACGACCGGCGAGGCCGACGTGCGCCTGACGACGGCCGGGAGCGCCCCGCCAAAGGCCACGCTCCGGACCGTCGAGGAGGAGTTCGACTGGGAGATGATCCAGCTCTACGGGCTCACGGAGACGGCCCCGCTCATCACGACGAGCAACTCCGCGCGTCGGCTCGGCGAGACGGACGACCGCTTCGGGCTCAAGCAGAAGCAGGGCTTCGAGGTCCTCTCGACGCGCATCCGCGTCGTCGACGAGGACGGCGAGGACGTGCCCGCCGACGGCGAGACCCAGGGCGAAGTCGTCGTCAAGGGAAACCAGGTGATGGACCGGTACCTCAACAAACCGGAGCAGACCGAGGAGGCGTTCAGCGGCCGCGTCGACGGCTGGTTCCACACGGGCGACATCGGGACCGTCGACGAGGACGGAATGATCCGGATCCAGGACCGGAAGAAGGACATCATCATCACCGGCGGCGAGAACGTCTCCTCGATCGAGGTCGAGGACGTGCTCTTCGACCACCCGGACATCCTGAAGGCGGCGGTGGTCGCGGCACCCGACGACGAGTGGGGCGAGCGCGTCCACGGTGTCGTCGTCGAGCAGGACGACGCCGACCTCACCGAACAGGAGGTGGTCGACTTCGCCGCCGAACGCCTCGCGAGCTACAAGAAACCCGGGAGTATCGACTTCGCCGACGACCTGCCCGAGACGGCGACGGGGAAGGTCCAGAAGTACGAACTCCGCGAGCAGTACTGGGAGGGCGAGGAGACCCGGGTCGGGCAAGGGTAGTGAGAACGCACGTCGCTGGAGTCGATAGCCGTCTCAGAGCGGCGAGCATTTATAAACTATCCCGGGACTATCTCGCCGCAATGGAGACTCTCGGTGCGCGCGTCGTCTTCGACCCCGGTGAGACGCTGCTATTTTTCGGTTTCGTCGCGGGCGGCGTGGCACTGGGGACTGTCAGCGGGCTGACGCCGGGTATCCACGCCAACACGTTCGCGCTCCTGCTCGCGGGCGTCGCGCCGTCGGTGCCTGGTCCGGTTCGGTTCGTCGGCGCTGCGATGCTCGCCGCCGGGACCGTCCACACCTTCCTCGATGTCGTGCCCGCGCTGGCGCTCGGGGTTCCCGACCCCGCGATGGCCAGTTCGGCGTTGCCGGGCCACCAGCTGGTCCTGGCCGGGCAGGGACGCGAGGCGATACGGCTGTCCGCGCTCGGCAGTGCAGGCGCAGTGGTGCTCGCGGTCCCGCTCGCAGTCCCGATGACTCGCGCGATGACAGCGGTGTATCCGACGCTGTTAGCGAACCTGTCGCTGGTGCTCGGGGCAGTCGTCGTCGCGCTCATCGCCACGGAGGCGACGAACCGCGGTCGCGTCGGTGCGGCGCTGTCGGTCCTCGCGAGCGGCGGGCTCGGCGTCGCCGCGCTCGACCTCCCCGCTGGCGGACTCGTGGCGTCCGGTGGGATGCTCGCTCCGCTGTTCACCGGGCTGTTCGGTGGGCCGGTGTTGCTCGACGCGCTCACGGGTGAAGGCGTACCCGCACAGGAGGAGCCGCGAGTGACGGTCTCGCGGCGGGCAGTCGCAGGACTCGCGTCGCTCGGCACCGTCGCGGGTGCCGTCGTAGGCTACGTCCCCGGCGTCTCCAGCGCGATCGCCGCGACTGCCGCGTTGCTCGCCGTCCCGGACGGCGGACCGCGCGGGTTCGTCGTGACCACCAGCGGCGTCAACACCGCCAACACGATCTTCGCGCTTTTGGCACTGGTCACGCTCGGGACGCCGCGAACGGGCGTGATGGTCGCAGTCCAGGAGGCCGGTGTACCGCTCGACCTGCCCGTCCTGCTCGGGAGCGTGCTCGCGGCCGCCGCGGCCGGGTTCGTCCTGGTCGTCGCAGTCGGCGACAGCTACCTCAGATGGGTCGGCAGGGCGAACTACACGAAGCTATCGGTGGGCGTCCTCTGTCTGATCGTGGTCGTCGTCGGCGTACTGACCGGGCCGCTCGGTATCGGTGTGTTCGCCGTCTCGACGGTAGTGGGGTTGATTCCGGTTCGATTCCAGGCTCGGCGGGCCGCTCTCATGGGCGTGTTGCTGGTCCCGCTGATACTCGGCGGGTAGTGAACTGGGCCAAATGTAGTCCTCGCGGCCGAAGTAGCCGAGCACGAGCAGGGCGACGGCGAACATCCCGATCATGACCGCGCGCGGTAGCCGTACCTCCGACCGAGTTCGGGCATGTTGTACGGGCTGTCGGCGAAGTTCATGCCGTAGACGCCGACGACGAAGGTGAGCGGGATGAAGACGGTCGCGACGACGGTGAGCACTTTCATCACCTCGTCGGTCGACTGCGAGACGGTGTTGAGGTAGATGTCGCGTGCTCCCGAGGCGAGGTCGTCGTACTCGGTGACCTCGTTCGCGCGATAGACGAGCGCGGTCGTCACGGCGACGCCTCCGATTCGGTGTTCAGCCGATGGCCGCGAGTGTGACCCCGACTATCACGCCGGTGACGGCGAAGCCCCGTCCCGGATACGCCGCGACGATCCCGATCAGGTGCCCCACCAGCCCCAGCGCGGTCAGCCCGAGCTCCGGCGAAGGTCCCGCCCGATGACCGCGAACGTCAAAAACGTAGGCGACGCCGACGTCTGTCTCGGCCGGTCGTGTCGCTCGACCGGGGAAAAAGCACTTACCGGGTCCGGCTGTCCCCCCGGTCATGGTCCACTGCCCTGAATGCGAGGGAGAGATATAGTAGAATTTGAAAGCGTTTGCACGGTCGACCGCACGCAGTCTAGTCGGTCCCCTACCTCCGCTGTCGGTCGTCAGGACGGCGGATGACGGAGTCCGGCGAGCAGCGCGTCAACCCGGGAGCGCTCGTCAAGTCGCTCGGGGTGCACCGCGACGACGACGACGTAGTCGCCGTCGTGTTCGACGGTCGCGAGGTGGACAGTGACGTTAGCCTCCGTCCCGTTCAGCGACCGGGTAGCGCCGTACGTCGAGACGGTCCGCTCGCCGTCGAGGAACTCGACGGAGCGGTTCGACTCGAACTCGACGTTCGAGTCCCCCGACGTGGAGTCGACGAGCCGTCGGATCAGCCGTTCGGTCGACCACTCGTCGACGGGGTTGACCGAGCGGCCGCCGACCGTCGGAGACGGCGTCGTGTATACGGTCATCCGGGCGAAGTCGCCCTCGAGGCTCGGTGCCACCGACACCGTACGGTTGTACCGTCTGACCTCGCTCGACAGGGTGACCTCGCGCGTCTGACCGCCCGCCGTGACGTTCAGCGTCCGGTTCGGCGACTCGCTACCGGCCATTCGATACTCCGTCTCCGCGAGCGTCTCGTCGTCGACTTCCGTCGCGTTCGCCGCGAACTCCAGGGGTTGGTCCCCGGTGAGAAACCCAAGACACCCTGCACTCCCTAACAGGACGACGAACGATACTCCGATACCGAGCGCGCGTAACCGAACCATACCCAGACGTTGCGACGACCAGTGATAAAGCCGCGGTCAGTCCGGATCGAACTGCCGTCGAGTCAGAGCAGTCCACCGTCGGTTCTCCGGACCGGTTCGTGGTCATTCGAATCGATACGTCGGTCCGTCGTCGCTGTCTTCGACTTCGACGCCGATCTCGTCGAGCCGGTCGCGGAGTTCGTCCGCGCGCTCGTAGTTGCCGGCCTCGCGTTCCCGCTCCCGGAGGTCGAGGACGAGGTCGACCAGGTCTTCGGCGACGCGGATCCCGCCGCCGTCGGGACCGCCGAACGAGAGGCCGAACACGCCGCCGCTCAGTTCCTCGAACGCGTCGATGGCCCGTTTGAGCGCCGGGAAGTCGTAGCGGTCGCGCTCGTCGGCGTGGGCGTTGACCGCCGAGGCGAGGTCGAGGAGCGCGGCCATTGCCTCCCGGGTGTTGAGGTCGTCGTTCATCGCCGCCTCGAAGTCGGCGCGCGCCACGTCGACGGCCTCGCGCAACTCCGTGTCGACGGCGTCGGTCGTCGAGTAGGCGTCCACGCTGTCGGCGGCCTCGACCGCTCGCTCGTAGCCCCGTTCCAGCCGTTCCCACCGCTTCTCGGCCTCGGCGAGCGTCTCCTCTGAGAACGTCGGGTCCGCGGAGTAGACCGTCGAGAGGAAAAAGGTCCGGAGTACGTCGACGCCGAACTCCTCGATGGCCGCGCGGGCGGTGGTGAAGTTCTGCAGACTCGAACTCATCTTCTCGTCGCCCACTTGGACCATCCCGGTGTGGAGCCAGTAGTTCGAGAACGGCTGGCCGGTCGCGCACTCGCTCTGGGCGATCTCGTTCTCGTTGTGCGGGAACACGAGGTCCGACCCGGCGACGTGGATGTCGAAGGTCTCGCCGAGGGGCGTCGTCGACATCGCCGAGCACTCGATGTGCCAGCCGGGACGGCCCTCGCCCCACGGGGAGTCCCACGTCTGTGCCTGCGCGGCGGCCGCCTCGGCCGGTGCCGCCTCGTCGTGACGATGCTCCTCGATGTCTTCGGGGTCGACGCCACCGACCTTCCAGAGCGCGAAGTCGGCGGGGTTGCGCTTCTCCGCGCGCTCGCGCTCGTCGCCCTGGGCCTGTGAGTCCTCTATCTCCTGGTTCGAGAGTTTCCCGTAGTCGTCGGCGGCGGTCACGTCGAAGTAGACCGAGCCGTTAGACTCGTAGGCGTAGCCTTCCTCGACGAGCGTCTCGACCATCGCGAGTATCTCGTCGATGTGTTCGGAGACGCGAGGGAAGACGTCGGCGCGCTTGAGATGCAGCGCGCGCATGTCCTCGAGGAACGACTGGGTGTAGTGTCGGGCGACGTCGGCTTCGTCCTCGCCGACCTCGCCGACGCGGGCGACGACCTTCTCGCTCACGTCGGTGAAGTTCTCGACGTGGCGCACGTCATAGCCGAGGTACTCGAGCCACCGGTGGATCACGTCGGTGTGAGTCCACGTGCGGGCGTGGCCGACGTGGGCCGGGTCCGAGGTCGTCAGGCCGCAGAGATAGAGCAGGACTTCGTCGTCGTTCACCGGCTCGAAGACCTCGCGCTCGCCCGTGAGCGTGTTCGTCACCTGAAGCGTCATTACCGGATGCTGTCGGCGGGCGCGTTTCAATCCGTCGGATACCTGTCGATCCGTCCCACGGTCGTCGACCCGACCGACGCTTCCCACTCACCCCGCGAGCGCGTCCTCGACCGCCCGGAGCGCGTCCGGCCCGTCACGTTGCCCGACGACGACCACGAGCGACTCGCCGCCGACGGCGGCTCGAGCGCGAGGTCGCCGACGGCGAGGAGCGCGTCGGCGGGCTCGCCGTCGCCGAGACCGCGCTGCATGTTCACCGGCGGGCCGGAGCCCGGACGTTCGTAGTCTGGCAGGTCCTCGGCGAAACGGCGGAGGGCGGCGATGACAGCGTCAGTCTCGCCGTCGACGTCGAGGAAGCGGGCGGCCGCGCTGTAGTTGACCACGCCCGCGCGGAGCGCGTCGTAGAGGAACGGGTGGCGGCGCACGGCCTCGCGGGTGTCTGCGGCGAGCGTCATACCCACCGGATGGGCACCGGGTGCGAAAAATCTCCCGGAGCGGGTGGCGGCACGGTCCAGTTGACCGGCCCGCGCTCGGCGACGGCCAACGACACCCCTAAGGAGCGGTTTTCCCTACCGGGGAGTATGGAAGCGCTCGTCATCGTCGCCCACGGGTCGCATCTCAACGCCGGGTCGAGTGCACCGACGTTCGACCACGCCGACACCATCCGCGCGACCGGCGCGTCGTCCCGCTGTTCGTCTCGGAAGGGTATTTCACGGAGGAGGTCATCCCTCGCGAACTCCGCCTCGACGACTGGGACCCCGACGCGTGGGACTCCGACGGCACCAGCGCCACCCACGCGACGCTCCGACCGACCGACGTGGACAAGACGGTCCACTACTGCGGCCCCGTCGGGACGCACGAGGCGATGAGCGACGTGATCGTCCGGCGCGCCGAGTCGGTGACCGGCGACCCGGACGTGGGCGAGGGGTTCGGGCTCGCCGTCGTCGGCCACGGGACCGAGCGCAACGAGAACTCGGCGAAGGCCATCGAGTACCACGCCGACCGCATCGGCGAGATGGACCGCTTCGACGAGGTGAAGGCGCTGTTCATGGACGAGGACCCCGAGGTCGACGACGTGACCGACTTCTTCGGGAGCGAGGACAGCGAGGCGCAAAGCGCCTCGGAACGGTCGAGCGAGCACGGCCCGCGAGACATCGTGGTCGTCCCGCTGTTCATCGCCGACGGCTACCACACCCAGGAGGACATCCCCGAGGACATGGACCTGACCGACGACTACCGCACCGGCTGGAACACCCCCACCGAAGTCGAGGGATACCGGATCTGGTACTCCGGTGCGGTCGGGACCGAGCCGCTGATGGCCGACGTGGTACTGGAGCGAGCGGCCGACGCCGGCGCCGACGTGTCGAATGCCGTCGAGCGCGTCCGCGCAGAGACCGGCGGCACTGGGCCAGCCGACGACTGAGACGGATTATTGTAGATTATTTCCGGATTGCGCCGACCCCGGAGGCGGCGCGTACCGGTACATCGCTACAATAATCCGTATGAGAGGGGCGCACACCGATTGCGAAGGCGTTCGGAACCCCCGATCGACTGACGGCCACTTCGGGCGCAGGCGCGTCGGCGACCTGAGCGAGGCGGTCGGGCATGTCCGAGATGAGTTTCCGCCGACAGTATACGTTTTCCGGTCGGAGGGCCGGCGGTCGCTGGGGCCGGACCGTCGAGGTGTGACTGACCGCCGACGAACGGCTTTATTCGGACTCGGTTCTTCGCTCCGGGTATGAACGCCGCAGTGGACGCGACGCAGGTGGCGGCGCTCGCGGAGGCCGCCGCGGACGGCATCGAGTTCGACGGGTTCGCGGTCGAGACCGAAGGCGACGGGTACGTCCTCGCGACGGACGCGGGCTCCAAGCGGGTCGTCCACGCCGACGACCTCAACGACGCCGCCGCCGAGTACGCCCCGTACCTGACGAACTGGTACTTCTGGCACGCGACGGCCCCGCAGGCCGAGGACCGCTGGGCGTACCTCCGCTGGCTCGAACGCGCCGACGACGAGCGAGTGCCGGACCGCTACGACGCGCTGGCGGCCGGAGTCACTCGCGAGTGGGGGCAGCTCCGCGTGACCGTCACCGCCGACGAGACCGGGGCGCGCCGCTACGAACTCAGGCACGTCGACGACGCCGACACCGACGCCGCCGACCTGACGGCTCACGACGACCCGCTGGACGCCCGCCGGATCGCGAAACACGACGACCGCGACCGGTACCGGCCGCTCAAGACCGCCCCGACCCTCCGGACGGGCTGGCGCTTCGCCGACCTCGGTCCGGCCGAGGCGGTGCGCGCCGTCGAGAGCTTCTACCCCGCGACGGTCACCAACTGGTACCGCGAACGGGAGGGCGAACTCGATATCTCGCACTGGCGGGAGACGGTCGACCGACAGAGCGGCATCTACGGCGTCGTCAAGACCTGGGACCGCGGCGACGGCTACGAGCACGTCAACTGGGTCGCCGAGGCGTGCTGTGACGACTCGCAGTGTCTCAAACGTCGCGAGTGGCAGTACGACGACGGGACCGACCTCGATGTCGGCGGTGGAGACGGCGAGTTCCCCTGCCGCGAGCCCTGTTCGGTCGTCATCTCGGCCGCGCGGCGCTGGACGAAACTCGAGGGCGAGCAGTCGCGCACCTACGAGTTCGAGCTCACGCCCAGCGAGAAAGAGCAGGTCGAGGCGGTCGTCGACGCCGTGGCCGACGGGCGCACGGACGAGATCCGCGAGGCCGACGTGTACGAGGGCGCGAACCGCTATCGCGCCCGCTTCCTCCGCGCGAAGCGGTTCGACGACGAGGGGAACCTCTCCGGCGTCCCGACCGACCCGGCGGACGACGGGGGCTCCGAGGCCGACGCGGCGGACGGAGGCGCGGACGCGGACGAGGAGACAGAGGAAGCGAGCGACTAAACCGAAGAGCGAGCGTCGGCGTCAGTCGCCGGTGAGGGCGATGTAGATGCCGACGAGGACGCCGACGAGGACGACGAGCGCGCCGGCGACCACCACGACGTCGTCCACTACGAGCGCGACCACGGTCGCGGCGACGAGCGCGAGGACGCTGAGGATTAGGATGACGAACTCCGGGTTGTCGACGACCGAGGCGAGGCCGGCGCCCCCATCGCCGGAGTCGGGTTCTCTCGGCTGTGGCTCCGAGAGCGACTCGCCGACTTCGACGGTCTGTTGGGTCTCCTCGGGTTCGGTGACGCGGACGGTGACGTAGCGCGTCTCGGCGCCGTAGGCGGAGGCGATCTTCAGCGTGCCGGTTGCCTCGCCGGCGCCGTTGACGCTGACGTGGACCGCGCGCTGGCTCTCGCCGTCGACGAAATGGTTGCTGGTCTCGAGCGTCGCGATCTCCGAGAGGTCGTCTTCGAGGTGGAGATGGACGTGAACCGACTGCCCGTGGTTGACCACGGCGATGTCGAACGACCCGTCCGTCTCGAACGTGTCTGGAACCTCCAGTTCGTGGAGACTCCCTCGATTGACGTGGACGGGCAACGTGTCCTCTGGCACGTCCGAGAGTGAGCGTGGACGGTAGAAAAAGGTTCAGGCCGAACAAGCGACTCGACGACCCCCGGCGGACCGAGCGGCTCGACGACTCCTGTGGGCACGTCGCGACCGTGACGGCGACGGCCTCAGGCCGGGGTTTCCTCGCGCATGTCCGGCGGCAGCAGGTTCGGGATGCCGTCTTCGATGGGGTAGGACTCCCCGCACTCGGTGCAGGTGAGCGTCCCGCTCAGGATCTCGTCGTCCTCGCGCTCGGTCACCTCGAGGTCGAGGTCGTGTTTGTCGATCGGACAGCAGATGATGTCCATCAGGTCCTCCTTCATGCCCATATCTCCGGAACGGTGGCAAAAAAGCGTGCCGGACGTGTCGTCCCTCGCTCGCCACTCCCTGATAGTTTCCGGAAGTCCCAGTGACCACGCGAGTCGGGCGCCGGCCCGGGCGACGGAACTACGGACGGATCATGCGTAGTACGGCCCACCAACCGGAAACGCCGAAGCGGTACGTCTGCGAGAACTGTCAGGGAGTCCACGCGGGCACACCGGTCCACGACTCGGGCGGTGACCACCACTTCGAGCCCCCGAGCGACTGCGGCGGGTGCGGCGAGACCGCGTTTGTCGCCCTCTCGGACTGGGTGCACCACCACGCGCGACCGGAGACCGAGCCGATTCGGCGCGCCTGCGGAGACGGAAACGACGCCGTCAGAAGGGGTTCTCGCGGACGACCGTCTCGGAGCGGCCGGGGCCGACGCCGACCGCGTAGACCGGCGTGTCGAGTTCGCCTTCGAGGTACTCGAGGTACGTTCGCGCGTTCTCCGGGAGCACCTCGTAGCCCTCCTCGGCGACCTCGCCCCAGTCGCAGTCGGCCCAGCCGTCGAACGAGCGCACGGTCGCCTCGCAGTCGGCCCACTGTTCGGTCGTCGCGGGCATCGTCGCCAGTTCCTCGCCGTCGAGCGTGTACGCGTGCCCGACTTTCACTTCGTTCAGCCCGGCGAGCGTGTCGACGTGGTTGACGGCCAGTCCTGTGAATCCGTTCACGCGCGCGGCGTGGCGGAGCATCGGCACGTCGAGCCAGCCGACCCGGCGCGGCCGACCGGTGACGGTGCCGTACTCGCCGCCGGCCTCGCGGATGTGGACGGCCAGTTCCTCGCGTTCGGTCCTGGGGTTCTCGGGGTCGCCGTCGTAGCCCGGGGTGTCCCCGGGGACGCCGCCGAGTTCGGTCGGCATCGGACCGCTCCCGACGCGGGAGAGGTAGGCCTTGACGATCCCGACGACCTCGCCGTCGCCGACGACGCCCGGCGCGAGGCCGGTCCCGGTGCACGCGCCGCCCGCGGTCGGGTTGGACGAAGTGACGTAAGGGTAGTTACCGTGGTCGATGTCGAGGACCGTTCCCTGTGCGCCTTCGAGCATGACGTTCGCGCCGTCGTCCATCGCCGCGGCGAGGTAGTCGCCGGCGTTGACAGTCATGTCTTCCGCGGCGAGGCGCTCGCCGTAGGCGGCGAACTCGTCGTAGAGGGCCTCGACGTCGAGCGCGTCCGGTTCGTCGAGGTCGTCGATATCGAGGCCGTACACGTCCTCGACGAGCGCCCGTTTCTGCGGGACGGCGTACTCGAAATGCTGGCGGAGGACGTCCGGGTCGAGGAGGTCGCCGACGCGGACGCCGCGGCGGCCCGCCTTGTCCTCGTAGGTCGGGCCGATACCGCGACCGGTCGTCCCGATCTCGTCGTCGTCTTCGCGTTTGACCGCCTCCTCGATGCCGTCGAGGAGGCGGTGGTACGGCAGGATAACGTGGGCGCGCTCGGCGACGCGGACGTCCGGGTTGATCCCGCGCTCGCGGAGCGCGTCGATCTCGTCGAACAGCGTTCGCGGGTTGACGACACAGCCGTTGCCGAGGACGTTGACCTTGCCGCGGATAGCGCCGCTCGGCACGAGCGAGAGCTTGTACTCCTCGCCCTCGTGGACGACGGTGTGGCCGGCGTTGTCGCCACCCTGGTAGCGAACGACGACGTCGGCGTCGTCACCGAAGGCGTCGACGATACCACCCTTCCCCTCGTCGCCGAGCTGCGAACCGACGATGGTGACGGTCATACACCCGAGATTCCGTGGGCCTGTGTAAACAGATTACGGTCCGAGCGCGCGCGTGCCCGAACACCGCATGACCCGAAGCGATTCGACCCGGGCCACTCGAGCCGCCCAGTCCGAACGGTATCGCGGTCGAGACCACCGCCTGACTGTTCCCGTGACCGGAATTGTTAACTGCTACCACGGAGAAGCCCGAACTCACTGGCTGCTGGCGCGTCTCCGGGTGAGAGGCCGGACCCGTGTGGGTTGCCTCCGTCGCATGATTCCTGTCCGACAGCAACCTTTAAAACCCTCAAACACAAGTTAACAATTGCCATGATAGATAGGCTTGAGAAGGAAGTAGATATGCTCGAGCGACATCTGCAGGTCCTGCGAATGGTGATCCAGAACGAACCGATCGGGATCGTGAAGATGTCCAACGAGACGGGATACCCGCATCACAAGGTTCGCTACTCGCTGCGCGTGCTGGAGGAGGAAAACCTCATCGAACCGTCGAGCCAGGGGGCGATCACGACCGAGCAGACGGGGGAGTTCGTCGAGGACCTCGACGACAAGATCGACCATATCATCGAGAAACTCGAGGGCATGAAGATCGAGGAAGCGGCCGAAGTCGAGAACTGATTCTGCGGACTGCGGCTGCCCGTTCTACCGATTAGAGCTCCGGGACCGCGAGGTGGAACTTCTCTTCTCGCGCTTCGACGAGACAGAGGTGATACCCCTGCTTGCGCGACAGTTTCACGAAGCTCTCGCGCTTGTCGCGGCTGAGCAGCCCGCCGCTGGTGGCCTCGGCGGCCGTCTCTAGCGCCTCGGGCTCGAAGAAGCTCGACGTGACGAGGAGCGACGCGCCGAGGGTCCCCGTCGACTCGCCGACGTGCGAGGAGGCGGTGACCAGCGCCGACATCATGCTCTCGCTCGCGGCCTGGCGGGAGTCGTTCATGTTCGCCGTCAGCAGGGCGTTGCCCATCCGGTCGCGCATAACGACGTCGAACGACTCCTGGCTCCGCCGCTCCTGGCCGTCCTCGGTGTACTCCGTGCTGACCGTGCCGTTGAGTTCGGCGCGGTCGATCTGAGGGATCGCGTCGTAGAGGTCCTGGAGCGCGGAGACCTTCCCGGTGTCGCGGATCTCGTACAGCAGGTCGTTGATGACCCAGGTGACAAACTGGTACTGCATCGTCTCCCGGAGGAACTCGTCGAACGACCGACCGCCGACGGACGCGTTCTCGCCGTCGAACTGCGTGTGGTACTCCAGTCCGAGGTTCTCGCCGACCTCCTGTCGGCTCGCCTCGCCGGCGTGGGCAGTCTCGAGCGTCGCCTTGCCCTTCGAGCCGTACCGAACGAACAGGTTGGTCTGGTCGAGCGCCTCACCCGGACTCAGGCGCTCCTCCGCCCCGACGGCGGCACCGAACTCCGCTTCGATCTCGTCGATCTGTGATTCGAGTCGTTCGACCTCCCCCTCCAGTTCACCGACCTCCGACTGGAGCGCGTCCCGCTCGGACCGGAGGTCGTCGCGCTCCGACTCGACCGCGTCGATGCGGGACTGGAGGTCGTCACGTTCGGTTCGCACGCGCTCGAGCTGGGCGCGCAGGTCGTCCCGTTCGGACTCCGCTGTCGCCAGGTCGGCTTCGAGGTCCTCGATCTCCGCCTCGCGCTCGGCCAGTTCCGCCTCGAGGTCCCTGGCGCGTGCGCCCGACCGCTGGGCATCCGCGTCGACCGGCTGTTCGTCTGTCGTCCTCGGTTCCTCGGTCGCCCTGCGCTGCCGTGGTTCCCCGCCCCCCGCGTTTGACGCCCCGTCGTTCCCGGCGGGTCGACCGTTCTGTCGACCGCTGCCCGACTCGGCGCGGCCGCCGGTGTCGCCGCCCGCTCGCTCGTTCGACGGGGCCGTAGACCGGACGTCTCTCTCGGCGGACGTGGTGGGTTCGGGCGAGTCCCGCCCCGAGCTGTTTTCGGGGGCCGCTCGGGCGGCCGCGGTCGTCTCGTCCGGTCCCTGTGACGTCGTCCGCGACGGGTCGAGCGACGGGATCGAGTGGGTGGCTAGCTGGTCCGGCTTCGTCGCGCTTCCAGCGGCCGCTCCGCCCGTGTCCGGGGCGCGTCCGGCGGTCGACTGCTCCGCCGGTTCGGACGGACGGCCCGCGGTACCGGTTGGTTGTTCGGCCGTCTCGCGCGGCGCGTCCGCCTCGGAATCCCTCGTCCGCGTGTCCGTCGGCCGCGTCTCCGCACGCTCCGTGGTCGCTCGTGTCTCCCTCGACTTCGCCTGACGCGACCGGTCGGTTCGGTCCGCGTCCGTCCACCGGTCCCTCCGTGTCCGGTCCGTCGGACCTGCGGACTCCCGTTCGGTCGCCTCGTCGGTGGCTCGCTCCTCCCGAGTCGAGCCGTCCGGTGAGGGGCTCTCGCCGGTCTGCTCCGACCGCTCCGCGTCCGATTCGGCGGACGCTCCCGTCCCCGACGTGTCGGGTTCGGGACTACTCGTCTCGGACGCGGTCGCGTCCGCCGAGGGCGGGTCAGCGTGTTCGTCGTCCGCCTTCGCGTCGACCGAATTCCCGTCGGCCGAACTCGCGTCGACCGCGCTCTGATCCGCCTGCCCGTCCGTCTCTTCGACCGTCTCTGGCGTGGCGTCGTCCGATCCGCTCGCTGCGCCCGGGGATTCGGTGGTGTCAGTCGCGTCGGATCCGGAGTCGTCGGCCGACGTGTCGGTCGCGGCGGTACTGCCGGCGGCCGCACCCGCGGCGTCGCCGGCACCGTCGTCCGCCCCCGCGTCCGGGATCTCGACAGGTTCGATCTCGGCGGGGCGGACCTGGAAGATACCGACCTCGCCGTCGGCGCGGTCGAAGGCCTCGTCCTCGGTGAGCAGCTGGCCGCTGTTGCCGACCCACGCGACGGCCATCGAGCGGCCGCGGTGGTAGACGACGTAGTAGTCCCCGCTGAGGACGTTCTCCGAGAGCTCGATGAAGCCGGTGAAGTTCCCGTCCGAGAGCGTTCCGTCGACCTCCGAGAGCGGTGTGTCCTCGGAGTAGTACTTCCCGCGGACCTCGTCGTTGCGTTCCTGTATGAGCGCGAGCAGGGGGAGCGCGGGCGAGGGCGCCGCGTAGGCGGTCCCGCTCGCGCCCTCGTAGTCGTCGATGTCGCCGTCGAGGATGCCGACGACCGTCCCGTTGAGCATACAGAGTTTCGCGGCGCCCGCCTGGACGACCCCCGAGAACTCCTCGTCCGCGAGGTCGTCCAGGCCGCGATAGCCGTCCCGGAACGGCGACGACTTCCATTCGTCGAACTGCTCTACAGCGCGCGTGGTCATTGGTATGGAAAAGCCCCATGCGAACCAAATACTTTGCGCCCACGCCCGGCGCGTTCCGCCGCCGGGTTCGGGCGCGGAATTCGGTGCACATATGACTCAGCAGTTCCAACGCGCGGATATGGAAGAACAACCGGGACTGTCGGACCAGTATCGGACGGCCAGTCCGTGGCCGCTGCTCGTCGCAGTGGGATTCGCCCTCTCCGAAGTCGGCGTTTTCCTCGGCATCTTCCCGGTCGCCGTCGGCGGGATCCTCCTGCTGGGCGGCAGCGTGGCCGGCATCCTCGCCGAGTCGGGCTACGCGCGGCGTCCGTGGCGGACGCTCGCCCTGCTCGGTGGCGTCTTCGCGGGCCTCGGCGCGGCGCTCGTCGCGACTCAGCTACCCGGTTCGTCCGTCGGCCTCCTCGAAGTCGTCGCCGACCCGAACGGCGTCGTCGGCCGCGGCCTCGCGGTCGCTGTCGCCGGCGCGATGCTCGTCGCCGCCGGGGCGACCAGCCAGATGTTCGGCCGCTCCCAGCAGGTCTGAGCCGACCCGCTCTCCGTGCCTCTCGTCGGTCGACGGCAGATCCACCGTGGAGGGCGTCGCTCCGCGGCTGAAATCGACACTCTATTTATTCGCGTCTCCGTAGGTGCGCGCATGTCGGAGAAGATATTCGACCGCGAGACGCTCCTCGACCTGACGGTCAACTTCATCCCGTTCGGCATCATCCTGTTTTTCATCGGTGTGTTCGCGCTCGTCTCCCCGTGGGGCGTCGACCCGTTCGTCTCCGGGATGCAGTTCGCGGTCGTCGGCATCATGGCCGCCGCGCTCGTCGTCCTCACCTACTACGCGGGCAAGGCGATCTCGACCGCGGAGAAGAAGGCGGAAGCCGACCAGGGTCACAGCAAGTAACGGACGACCTGCCGTCCGACTGTCTGCCGGGAGCGTCGCCCCGCTGTTCACTCCCCGGTTGGACTCTCGAATCCGGGGTCACTCTCCGGGCTGTTCTTCACGATTTTTTCCACACACGGCGGGCGGACGAACGCATTCGATGGGACGGTTTCCTAACCATTCATATGGCACCAGTACTGAGGTCCGAGTATGGTATCAGCCCAGCTCGTGCTAACGGCGTTGATGGGGGTCTTCCTCGTCGGCGTCGTCGCGTTCCTCTCACGAGTCGAGGACTGGCGTTCGTACACTCCGCTGGTGAGTGGTGGTGGCGGCGGCTACGGTGACACCGGCGCGACTGTCCACCGCGAGAAGCCGGCCGGCATCACGCGGTGGCTGACGACCGTCGACCACAAGGACATCGGACTCCTCTACGGGACCTACGGCATCATCGCGTTCGCCGTCGGCGGCCTCATGGCGTTTCTCATCCGCATGCAGCTCATCGCACCGGAGGGCGCGGTCGTCGGCAACAGCTTCTACAACGCCGTCCTGACGAGCCATGGGATCACAATGTTGTTCCTGTTCGGGACGCCGATCATCGCGGCGTTCTCGAACTACTTCATCCCGCTGTTGATCGGCGCGGACGACATGGCGTTCCCGCGGATCAACGCCATCGCGTTCTGGCTCCTGCCGCCCGGTGCGCTCCTGATCTGGGCGGGCTTCTTCCTCCCGGGTATGGAGGGTGCCCAGACCGCATGGACGATGTACACGCCGCTGTCGGCCGAGCAGGCCAACGCCGGCGTCGACCTGATGCTCCTCGGACTCCACCTGACCGGCGTCTCCGCGACGATGGGGGCGATCAACTTCATCGCGACGATCTTCACGGAGCGCGACGACGACGTGACCTGGGCGAACCTCGACATCTTCTCGTGGACCATCCTCACCCAGTCGGCGCTCATCCTGTTCGCGTTCCCGCTGCTGGGGAGCGCAATCGTCATGCTCCTGCTCGACCGGAACCTCGCGACGACGTTCTACGCCGTCGGCGAGGGCGGTGGGCCGATCCTCTGGCAACACCTGTTCTGGTTCTTCGGCCACCCCGAGGTGTACATCCTCGTGCTCCCGCCGATGGGCCTCGTGAGCTACATCCTCCCGAAGTTCTCGGGCCGGAAGCTGTTCGGGTTCAAGTTCATCGTCTACTCGACGCTGGCCATCGGCGTGCTTTCGTTCGGCGTCTGGGCCCACCACATGTTCACGACGGGCATCGACCCGCGCCTGCGGGCCTCGTTCATGGCCGTCTCGCTGGCCATCGCGATACCCTCGGCCGTCAAGACGTTCAACTGGATCACGACGATGTGGAACGGTCGGCTCCGCCTGACGACGCCGATGCTGTTCTGTATCGGCTTCGTCTCGAACTTCATCCTCGGCGGCGTGACGGGCGTCTTCCTCGCCTCGGTCCCCGTCGACAAGGTGCTCCACGACACCTACTACGTCGTCGGCCACTTCCACTACATCGTGATGGGCGCGATCGGCTTCGCTGTCTTCGCGGGCCTCTACTACTGGTTCCCCATCGTCACGGGTCGAATGTACCAGCGCAGGCTCGGCAAGTGGCACTTCTGGCTCTCGATGCTCGGGACCAACATCACGTTCTTCGCGATGCTGTTTCTCGGGTACCTCGGCATGCCGCGCCGGTACGCCACATACGACTTCAACTCGGCCATCGCACCGCTGGACATGGTCACGCTGGCCCACCAGGCCGCTTCGGTCGGCGCGGTACTCCTGCTCATCGGCCAGCTCATCTTCGTCTGGAACATCGTCCAGTCGTGGCTCGAAGCGCCGGCGGTCGAGGACCCCGACCCCTGGGACCTCAAGGAGACGAACCAGCACGGCCGCGAGTTCCAGTGGCACGAACGCCGCATCGCGACCGCCCTCGCCGACGGCGGCGAGGAGGAAGAGGCCGTGACCGACGGCGGCAAAGTGGTCGACGGAGCAAACGAGACGAGCGACGCCGCGTCCGACTCGGCGGACGACTGACGCGCCGGTTCTGGAATCGCGATTTTCGAGCAACTCAAACGCTCAAATAGGGTCTTGCGACCCTCTCATAGTGATTATTGTAGCGATGTACCGGTACGCGCCGCCACCGAAGTCGGCGCGATCCGGAAATAATCTACAATAATCACTATCAGCACTGGCGGACAGCCGCCGCTCTCGGGTTGTCGCGAGTAGATGGCGATTGGCACGCCCGTTCACGCGCCGATGACGAGGACGAACGCCGAGACGGCCATGAGCAGTGCGATGGCGGTGAGGACGAACAGCAGCAGCTCTTTCTCGGAGAAGCCCGAGTCGTCGAAGTCGCTCATACCCCGGGTTGCGGCTGTGATGTGAAAAGGCTAACCACCTGTGGCCCGAACGACCGGTGTGACAGCGAACACGGACCGTCCGTCGCTCTCCGAGCGGGTCGCGGGACCGCGCGTCGTGTTGACCGTCTACCTGGCCGTGCTCGGCGTCGCCGGGACCATGGGAGCGCTCCTCGGGTACGTCAACCCGGAGGGAATGGACCCGCAGCTGTTCTTCGTCGTCGACCTCCCGGCCTCGCCGCTTGGGATGGCGACGTTCGGGGTCGTCACGGTCGGCGTTACCCTCGGCGTCCTCCTACTCGTCGTGCGGTACGTCTCGCAGTTCGACCAGGACCGCGTCGAGTGAGGAGAGCGGTGCTGCGGTGGTCGCCGTTCCCGCCGGGTCCGAGCGCGCGCGAGCGGTGCGGCGGCTCGGTCGGGCGTGATTCCGGGTCGATCACGAGCCGGAACTGAACGCGTCAGGTGTCCCACCTGGGGGGAGCGGGCCGGTCGGACGGGGGGGACGCGTCGAATCTCTAACGATTCTGGGCGCGTGAGCGGGCGAGCGCGGGACGATACAGTAATCTTCAAAGGGCGTCCCGTCGGAGTTTCGGGGTAACGATGGCATTGCTCGAGTCGATCGCGTTTGCGCTGTTCGCCATAGTCACAGTGGGGAGCAGCCTGGGCGTCGTGCTGGTGCGCGACGTCTGGCACTCGGCGCTGTTGCTCGGCGTAGCACTGTTGTCCGTCGCAGTGCACTACGTCATGCTCCAGGCCGAGTTCATCGCTGCGATGCAAGTACTGGTGTACGTCGGTGGGGTGCTCATCCTCATCACGTTCGCCATCATGCTCACGGACAAGGACTCCCAGCCCGACGAGGTGGCAACATGACCTCTCGACCGCGGCTGGCGACCGACGTCAACTACGTCAACGGGCTCGCCGCGCTGGCCCTGTTCGTCGTCATGGCCTACGTGTTCATGACGAGCGACGTCTCGGCCCCCGCCGGGTTCGCCGACGGCAGCATCGTTGCCAGCATCGGATACGCGATGTTCGACATGCTCGACCAGGGTGCGATCGAGGCCGAGGGCTTCCTGGTCGCGTTCATCGTCATCGCGCTCGTGCTCGACGCGGCGCTCGACGGCGCGGTCATGCTCGCTCGCCGCGAAGACGACGAGCAGTCCGTAACTGCGCTGGCCGACGGTGGTTTCCTGAGTCGTACGAAGGAAACCTCGTCAGAGCGTCGCTCTGACGGTGATTCCCTGCTCGGTCGCAACGACGGCGAGGACGCCGGTTCCAGCGACGACGGAGGTGACGACTGATGGCGATCGAGAGTCAGTACTACCTCCTGTTGTCGGCGGCGATATTCTGTATCGGCGTCTACGGCATCCTCACGCGCCAGAACGCGCTCCTGTTCCTGATGTCCGTCGAGTTGATGCTCAACGCGGCGAACATCAATCTCGTCGCGTTCTCGTTCTACCACGGGAACCTCACGGGACAGGTCTTCTCGCTGTTCACGATGGCGCTGGCGGCCGCCGAGGTGGCGGTCGGGATCGGTATCGTGCTCGTGCTGTATCGCAATTTCGAGGACATCGACGTCACGAAGGCCGCAACGATGAGGTGGTAAGATGGCAGGTGCATTCGACTTCGTTCCCGCGATCGCAGCGCTCCCGCTCCTGGCGTTCGTCATCGCCCTGTTCGCCGGGCAGTACATGCCCAAGCGCGGTGCGGAGGCCGGCATCGCCGCGACGGCCGGCTCCCTGATCCTCTCGATATGGACCGCGCTGACCGTCGCCGGGATGACGGGCTCCGAGACGTTCTACAACGAGAACCTCTACACCTGGGTCGCCGGCGTCGCCGACAGCGCCGTGACGCTCCGCCTCGGCGTGCTCGTCGACCCGCTGACGGCGCTCATGCTCGTCATCGTCTCGCTCATCGCCCTGCTCGTCCACGTCTTCTCGCTGGGCTACATGAACGACGAGGGCGAGACCGGTCTGCCCCGCTACTACGCCGGGCTCGGCCTGTTCACGGCGAGCATGCTCGCGTTCGTCTTCTCGAACAACATCCTGATGGCGTTCATGTTCTTCGAGCTGGTCGGGCTCTGCTCGTACCTGCTCATCGGTTTCTGGTTCCGCGAGGACGGCCCGCCGTCGGCCGCGAAGAAGGCGTTCCTCGTCACCCGCTTCGGTGACTACTTCTTCCTCATCGGCGTGGTCGGCATCTTCGCCACGTTCGGCACGGGCCTGTTCGCGCCCGTCGAGGCCGCCTCGGGCACGATGGAGAGCTTCCCACACATGGCCGAGATGGCCATCGAGGAGAGCGAGACCTTCTTCGGCTACGGGGCCCAGACGTGGATGACCATCCTCGGGCTGCTCGTGCTGGGCGGCGTCGTCGGTAAGTCCGCACAGTTCCCGCTGCACACGTGGCTCCCCGACGCGATGGAGGGTCCGACCCCCGTCTCAGCGCTCATCCACGCGGCGACGATGGTCGCGGCCGGCGTCTACCTCGTCGCCCGGATGTACGGCTTCTACGCCCTCTCGCCGCAGGCGCTCGCGGTCATCGCGCTCATCGGCGGGTTCACCGCCCTGTTCGCGGCGACGATGGGCGTCGTCAAGCAGGAACTCAAGCAGGTGCTCGCGTACTCCACTATCTCTCAGTACGGCTACATGATGCTCGCGCTGGGCGCAGGTGGCTACGTCGCCGCGGTCTTCCACCTGACCACGCACGCTATCTTCAAGGCGCTCCTGTTCCTGGGTGCCGGGTCGGTCATCATCGCAATGCACCACAACGAGAACATGTGGGACATGGGCGGGCTGAAGGACAAGATGCCCGTCACCTACTGGACGTTCCTCTCCGGGTCGCTCGCGCTCGCGGGTATCGTCCCGTTCGCCGGCTTCTGGTCGAAGGACGAGGTGCTGTTCGAGGCGCTCATCCACGGCGTCGGCACCGAGGGGACGCTCGGGGCGATGTTCCTGCTGGCGTACGCGATGGGGCTGCTGGCCGTGTTCTTCACGGGATTCTACACGTTCCGGATGGTCTACCTGACCTTCCACGGGAACGCACGCACCGACGTGGCGCGTGACCCCGAGCCGGTCCGCTGGAACGTCAAGGCACCGCTGGCGGTGCTCGGTATCGGTGCTGCGACCGTCGGGCTCGTCAACATGGCACCGGTCGAGAAGCTGACCGGCCTGCATATCGACTTCCTCCACCAGTGGCTCGACGGCCCCGAGGAGGGCGGCTGGCCGGACGCACTCTCGACGGACCTCCACCACTACGAGGAGCTACTGCACAACGTGCCCCACGTCGACCCGGCGTACCCGATCGGCGGGGAGCAGACGACGCTGATCGTGTCGGCGGCGCTCTCGCTGGGGCTGGCGCTGGGCGGCGTACTCCTCGCGCGCAGTCTCTACGGCGTGGACGAACCGGTCGAACACACGGACAAGCTGGGAGGCGCGAAGGCGCTGCTCACGCACAACTACTATCAGGACGAGTCTCAGGTCTGGCTGGCACAGGGCGTGACGGTGCCGCTCGCACGAGCGGCGGACAAGTTCGACCAGGGCGTCGTCGACGGCGTCGTCAACGGCGTCAGTAGCGTGAGCCTCTTCACCGGCTCGCGCTTCCGACGCATCCAGTCGGGCGTCGTCTCAAACTACGCGGCGCTGATGACGCTCTCGCTCGTGTTGTTACTGGTCGCCTTCGTCGTCCTGGGAGGTGTCGCCTGATGCCCATCGCAGGCCCCGTCGAGGCCCTGCTGGGCGTGACCCTCCTCGGCGCGTTCCTCGTCTTCCTCGCACCCGACGAGTACGCGGGCAAGCTCGCCACCGCGGTGAGCCTCGTCCCCGTCGCGGTCTCCGTCTGGATGTACTCCGTCTTCGACGGCGCGGGCAACGCGCTGCTGGGCGGGACGCTCGCCTTCGAATCCGACCTCGGGTGGGTCAGTCTCGGTCGCTACGACCTCGCCTGGCAGGTCGGGCTCGACGGGATCAGCATGCCGCTGCTCCTGCTCGCGACCGTGCTGACCACGCTCGCCTTGGTGAGTTCGTGGACGCCCATCGACGAGCGCGAGTCGCAGTTCTACGGGCTGATGCTCCTGATGGAGGCCAGTCTCATCGGCGTGTTCACGGCGCTGGACTTCTTCCTCTGGCTGGTGTTCTGGGAGGCCGTGCTCATCCCGATGTACTTCCTCATCGGCGTCTGGGGCGGCCCGCGCCGGAAGTACGCCGCCATCAAGTTCTTCGTCTACACGAACGTGGCGACGCTGGTCATGTTCGTGGGCTTCATGGCGCTCGTGTTCGGGCTCGGCGACTCCATCTCGACGTTCGGAATGGCCGAGATCGCTCAGGCGCTCCGCGAGGGCGGAAACCTCTCGACGCTGGCCGGGTTGGCGCCAGCCGACCTGCGACTGGTCGCGTTCACGCTCATGTTCGCCGGGTTCGCGGTGAAGGTGCCCGTCTTCCCGGTCCACACGTGGCTCCCCGACGCACACGTCGAGGCGCCCACGCCGGTGTCGGTCATGCTGGCGGGCGTCCTCCTGAAGATGGGGACCTACGCGCTGTTGCGGTTCAACTTCACGATGCTCCGCGAGACCGCCGAGGCCAACGCGGGCATTATCGTCGCCTTCGGCGTCCTGAGCGTCATCTACGGGGCGATGCTCGCGCTCGCACAGCAGGACCTCAAGCGCATCGTCGCCTACTCCTCCATCTCGTCGATGGGCTACGTCATCCTCGGACTGGTCGCGTTCACGCCCCACGGCTTCGGCGGCGCGACGTTCCAGATGATCGCCCACGGCCTCATCTCGGGGCTGATGTTCATGACGGTCGGCGTCATCTACAACGAGACCCACACGCGGATGGTGGGTGACATCTCCGGTATCGCGGACCGGATGCCGTGGGCCGTCGGCATCTTCGTCGCCGCGGCGTTCGGGTACATGGGCCTGCCGTTCATGGCCGGCTTCGCCGCCGAGTACCTCATCTTCCAAGGCGCGTTCGCGTCGACGGTCATCCCCGCGGCGCCGCTGGTGACCGCGGTCGGGATGTTCGGTATCGTCGTCGTCGCGGGCTACCTGCTCTGGGCGATGCAGCGGACGCTGTTCGGCGAGTACAGCCTCGCGACCGACTACGACGTGTCGCGGGCACCCGTCCACGACGTCGCGCCGCTGGTCGTCCTGCTGGCGCTGGTCATCGTGCTCGGCGTCCGCCCGGGACTGGTGTACCGGATGATCCAAGACGCTGTTAACCCGCTGCTGCACGGAGGTGTCGTGCTATGGTAGTCGACATCGCCGGCTACCGGGTCGCCGACTGGGTCGCTATGACGCCGGCGCTCGTCCTCGGCCTGACGGCGATGGTCCTGTTCATCGTCGACAGCATCGAACCGCGGCCCGGGTCGAGTTCGAACGCCGTCCTCGCCGGGATATCGACGGTCGGCGCGCTCGGTGCGTTCCTGCTCGCCGGCACCTTCCTCGTGTTGGGGGTCGGCCAACCGCGCGGAACGGGCGCGGTCGACCTGTTCAACGGCCAGTTGGTCGTCGACGGGATGAGCCTGTTCTTCGTCGTCATCGTCGGGAGCGTGACGGCGCTCGTCATGCTCGCGAGCTACGACTACCTCGACGGCGAGAGCTACCAGGCCGAGTACTACGGGCTGGTCATCATGGCCGCGACGGGGATGGCCGTCATGTCCTCGGCCAACAGCCTGGCGACGGTGTTCGTCGCGCTCGAACTCTCCAGCCTGCCCTCGTACGCGCTCGTCGCGTTCGTCAAGGAAAACCGGGGCAGCGTCGAGGCCGGCCTGAAGTACTTCCTCGTCGGCGCGCTGTCGTCGTCCGTGCTGGTCTACGGGATCAGCCTCGTCTACGCCGCGAGCGGGAGTCTCCAGCTCAACGCCGTCGCCGAGGCGCTCTCGGGGTCGGTCGAGCTGGTCGGCGTCCTCGGCATCGGTATCATCATGGTTCTGCTCGGGGTCGCGTTCAAGACCGCGAGCGTCCCGTTTCACTTCTGGGCACCGGAGGCCTACGAGGGCGCGCCCGCGCCCGTTTCGGCGTTCCTCTCGTCGGCCTCGAAGGCCGCCGGGTTCGTCGTCGCCTTCCGCGTGTTCCTCACCGCCTTCCCCGAGGTCGGCGGCCTCGGCGGCGGTGAGCCGGTCGTCGACTGGGTCACCGCCGTGACCGTGCTGGCCGTGGTCACGATGACCGTCGGCAACTTCGCCGCCGCGAACCAGGAGAAGGTCAAGCGCATGCTCGCCTACTCGTCGGTCGGCCACGCCGGCTACGTCCTCATCGGACTGGCCGCACTGAACACGCCCGACCGAGGGCTGGTCCTCGGGGCGAGCATGATGCACCTGCTCGTCTACGGGTTCATGAACACCGGCGCGTTCCTGTTCATCGCGCTCACCGACTACTGGGGCGTCGGCCGCACCTTCCAGGACTTCAACGGTCTCTCGGAGCAGGCACCGCTGGCCTGCGCCGCGATGACCGTCTTCCTGTTCAGCCTCGCGGGCCTGCCCATCGGCGGCGGCTTCATCTCGAAGCTCTACCTGCTACTTGGGACGGTCAACGCGGGCGCGTGGTTGCTGGCCGCCTCGCTCATCGTCAACAGCGCTCTCTCGCTGTTCTACTACAGCCGGGTCGTCAAGGCGATGTGGATCGAGGACTCGGCCGGCGAGTTCGAGATCGACTCCTACCCGAGTTCGCTGTACGCCGCGGTCGTCATCGCGGCGTTCGTCACCTTCGCGCTGCTCCCGGCGTTCGGCCTCCTCTCGCCGAGCGCGTTCGACGCCGCGAGCGTCCTGTTCGGCTGACCGACGGTCGGTCTCTCGCAGTCCGTCGTTTCGTATAAACAACGGCCGCGAGCCGCGGCGCACAGCGGGCTGGCGGTCGATATCTCCAGCCGCGGTCCGGTCACTCGCGAACAGAGGGCTTCTACGCCGACTCGACGGCGTCGAGGACCTCGTCGTAGTCGGGTTCGTTGGTCGGGTCGTCGGCGACCCAGTCGTAGACGACCGTGCCCTCGTCGTCGACGACGAAGACGGCCCGATTGGCGATGCCGTGCAGGCCGAGGTCGGCGATGTCGGTCTCCAGCCCGTACTCGCGGATCGCGTCGCCGCCCATGTCGCTGACGAGGTCGAACTCGATGCCGTGTTCCTCGCGGAACGAGCCCTGCGAGAACGGCGAGTCGGCGCTGATCCCGAAGATAGTCGCGCCGGCGTCCTCGAAGTCGTCGAGGTGGTCCTGGAACGCGACCATTTCGCTGGTACACGGCGGGGTAAACGCGCCGGGGAAGAAGGCGAGGACGACCGGGCCGTCGCCGACGTGGTCGGCCAGGTCGAAGTCCTCGTGGTCACTCGTGCCGAGCGTCGCCGTGAACGTGGGTGCGGAGTCACCTGTAGAAGCCATCGCCGAGTCGTTGGACTGCGAACCGTATAAAAGACGTACCGAACGGGGCGAGCGGCGCTCGACGGGTCCGGGTGAACAGATCCTGGGGGCGCGGACGGACTACCGCTCGACGAGCTCCATCTCCATCGTCTGCCGGGGGTGCATCGTCAGCGACGGCATGAGTTCCAGCGGCGCGTCGCCCTGGAAGTCGAGTTCGTACTCGGAGACGACGGTGGCGACGATGAGCTTCGCCTCCAGCAGCGAGAGGTGTTTGCCGATGCAGTGGCGCGGCCCGCCGCCGAACGGGAAGAAGGCGAACCGCGGGCGGTCACTGCGGCGGTCGGGGCTGAACCGCTCGGGGTCGAACGTCTCAGGGTCGTCCCAGTAGCGCTCCGAGCGGTGGACGCCCCACTGGGGGAGCATGATGGTCGCCCCGCTCGGCACCTGATACCCGCCGAGTTCGACGGGTTCGGTCGGCTCTCTGAAGATGGTGAACACCGGCGGGTAGAGCCGCATCGCTTCGTTGATGACCCACTCCAGGTACTCGAACTCGCGGACGTGGTCCATCCCCGGTCGGTCGCCGCTGTGCGGCTTCGCCGCACTGCCCGAGGGACTCCGTCCCTCGCTGTCGAGCACCTCGTCGACCTCCTGCTGGACGCGGCGCTCGGCCTCGGGGTGCTCAGAGAGGAGGAACCACGTGTAGGTCAGCGTCAGCGCGGTCGTGTCGTGACCCGCCAGCAGCATCGTCATCATCTCGTCGCGGAGCTGCCAGGCCGACTGCTCGCCCCGGTTCTGCGCGCGCAGGAGCACCGAGAGGAAGTCCATCGGCGGACCGCCCTCGCCGCTGGCCTGACTGACCTGGTCGACGCCCTCGACGCCTTCGGTCCCCCGGCGCGTCTCGATGATCTCGTCGAGCACCGCGTCGAGATTGTCCACCGCGGCCTCGAACTCCTCGTCGCCGGGCATGGGGACCCACTCGGGCATCGCGAACCGGAGGGGGTCGGGCTCGAAGCGCCGACCGAGCGGTTCGAGCTGGTCCTGGACCGTCTGGACGCGCTCGTCGGAGAGTTCGACGCCCATCATCAGGTCGAGGATGACGTTCAGCGTCACGCGGGCCATCTCCGCCTCGGCGTTGATCGTCCGGCCGTCGGACCAGCCGTCGACCATCGACTCGGCGTGGCCGGTGACTCTGTCGGCCATCCCCATGAGCCGCGACATCTGGAAGGCGGGGTTGGCGAGCTCCCGCTGCTGTTGCCACGTGTCGCCTTCGCTCAGGAGGAGACCGTCGCCGAGGAGGTCCCCGAGCGCGTCGTTCTGAAAGTCCGGCTTGCGGAAGGTGTCTGCCTCGGAGACGAGGACGCGCTCGATGTCCGTCGGGTCGGTCACCATGTAGGTGTCCATCGGCCCCATGTCGAACAGCGCCACGTCGTCGTACGTCTCTTCCAGCGCCGAGATGAACGAGAACGGGTCGCGGGCGTACCGCCGACTGCTTCCGAACAGCGGTTCGCCTTTCGGTCCCGGCGGCGTCTCTGACATATCCAACGTTACGGTTGTACCGGTAAGAATGTCTCGACAGCTAAGGGGTTCGCGTCGATAGCGAATCGTCGAACTCTCCGTTGAACGCCCAGTAGCCTGCTCTGTTGAATAGGGGTACGGCGACGGGATAGACCGTCACATCGGTAAGGATGAAGCTGAGGAAGGCAAATATGGCTGAAGTCGAACTCCTCCACTTCCTGAAAGACTGTAAGCGGCTTCCCATACGAGCATTAGGGACCAACGCGGGCAAGCCCGCCGAAGGTGGACACGACGGATGGGCGAGGCATATGACCGCTGAAACCGACCACGAGGCCGCCGAGGACGAGGCTGAAAGTGAGCGCTAAGCGCCGTTGCGGCTAACTCCCAGTACCGGTCACTCGTCGCATCACGATTCGGCATCTGAATCGTGAGCGATTTTCTCAGTCAGCAACAATGCTATTCTTAATTATTGGCTGTTCGTTACCCGGTCTTCGCGCTCGTTGCTTCTATTGATTGAAATCAGTCGATCGGCACTCATAACACTACGAGATTCACATGTTGACGGAGCCATACAGCTCTATCTTGGCAAAGAACACTGCACGCTACACTTTTGTTGCTCGGCTCTGATGCTTGTACTGTGGCGGACGAGAAACCGACTCCCTCCCGGCAGCGCATCTCCTGGCTCTCAGTAGAGAGCGTCGTTTCGCTCTCGACACTGCTAGAGAGGCCGCTCCGCCGGAGTGATCGTGGGTTCATCTACGTTCTTTCAGTTATCACCTCGCGTTATCGTGGCCGGTAGCGACAGCTAACGATCCGCAGTTGCTCAGCTCGCTCGGAGCTCAACAGGCAACTAGTACTTGCTAGTTAGCTCGTTACCCGGGCCATCATACACAATAATATCCACGACACCCATGACCGATTCCGCCCCGAACACTTCGCTACGGGGACTGACCGCAACGCTGTTACTCGCCAGTACGATGACCGCCATCTCGACCAGTGCGATCGCGCCGGCGCTGCCGGCCATTCGCACCCATTTTGCCGCTCTCAACACGCCGAATGTTGCCTTGCTCGTCGAACTCCTCGTCTCGATCACCGCCCTCTGTACCGGCCTCGCCAGCCCGTTCACCGGAATAATCGCTGACCGCCTCGGCCGACGACCGCTACTGCTCGGCTCGCTCGGCCTCACTGTCATAGCTGGATCGGCTGGAGCCGTGCTCAATTCCCTGTGGGTAATTCTCTTCAGCCGGGCTCTGCTCGGCGTCGCTGTGGCTGGTGTGGTCGTCGCGGCGACGACACTGCTCACGGACTACTTCGCCGGTGATCGGCGCGAAACCGTCCTCGGCTGGCAAGGAGCGATCGTGTTCTTCGCCGGAGGTGTATTCCTCCCGATTAGCGGGGCGCTTGCTGATATCGGCTGGCGGTTCACGTTTCTCGTTTACCTCGCGCCGAGCGTCTTAGTAGTACTCGGATTTTTCCTAGTCGACGAACCAGCTCCGACCAATCACAATCCCTCTAAGAAAAACGATGAGTCGGTGACAGAGGTGGGTATCGAAGTATTCACTGCATCTGAGTTCCGTGAACGGCTCGCTCAGGTGCCGCTTGCCAAGCTCGCTACGATCTTTGCGACGATGTTCCTCGCACAGATCATCTACTTCTTACTACCAGTTCGGGGACCGTTTTACCTGCGGACGGTCGCCGCGGCGAGCGCTACTTCGATTGGCGTCGCCCTCGCCGGCACGCTATTGATTAGTGGGGTTGTTGCGCTCGAGTTCGATCGAGTAAGCCGTCGGATAGGGGTAGTAGGGGTGGTAGCACTGCACTTCGGAGTGATGAGCGTTGGATATGCCATTGTCGCGCTCGCAGGGACATACAGCGGGATCGCCTTTGGGTTAACCGTCGTCGGGGTAGGGTTGGGCCTGCAGTTACCTGCGTTCAATACGTGGACAGCAGCCTCGGTACCGGATGGACTGCGCGGGCGAGCACTCGGTTGGTTGAC
>PXSD01000073.1 GCA_003023165.1 Halobacteriales archaeon QS_9_67_15
CCAGCGCAGCGTCGCCGTCGAGGTCGGCGACCTCGACGGCGACCGCTCGACCGCGACGCTGGAGCGCGACGGCGCGACGCTGACCGTCACGGTCGGCGCCCGCGACCTCGTCGCGCTCCGCGCTGGCTGTAACACCTGGCTGTCGCTGGTCTCAGTTGCCGAGACCTGTGGCGACACAGTCCAGTTCGTCCGGGAGTGACAAGCGACGGGAGCGTTCGGCCGATCGATTCCGGTGTTTGCACCGAGACGGGGGTGAACCGGGCCAATAAGTTATGAGCCTGCACGTAGTATCGTACCGCTACTACCGATGGGTGTTCACTGTTCAGGGGTGGAGACGCCGTGAGCGAGCGCGTCGAGCGGCAGGCGGACGGTGACGACCCGCTGGTCTCGGCCGTGCTCGAGACCGTCGACGAACCGGCGGCGGTCTGCGACCCGGGTGGACGCCTGCGCGGGTGGAACGGGGCCTTCGCCGACCGCCTGGGCGCGGTCGGCGACCTCGGCGAGGCCTCCCTCGGCGACCTCGTCGACTGTCCGAGCGAACCGCTCGCCCGCGCCGTCGAGACCGGCGAGAGGACGATGGGGACCGACTCCGTTTCGGCCGACGGCGACGCGGTGACCGTCGCCGTTCGCCCGGTCGAACGCGACGGGAGCACCACCGCCCTCGTCACGACGGTGACTCGCCGCGACGACCCGCTTGAGGACGACCGGGCCCTCTACGAGGCGAGCGTCGACGCGGCCGCCGATATCGTCTACGTCATCGACCGCGAGTACACGATCAGGATGGCCGGCAGCGGATTCAGGCGGACCACCGACGTTCCGACCGAGGAGATCGAAGGCCGCGACGTCGACTACCTGCGGGAACTCGGGCTAGTCGACAGGGACAAGTTCCAAGAGGGGGTCCGGTCGCTGAGACGGCTGTTCGACGGCGAGGCCGAGAGCGAGCGAGTCACGCTGGAAGCGACGTTCCGCGGCCAGACGCGCGTCATGGAGAACCACCTGTCCACTATCAGGCGCGACGGCGAGGTCGTGGCCGTCGTCAACGTCGTCCACGACGTGACCGAACGCGAACGGCGCCGGGAACAGCTGGCCGCGAACCGCGAGCGTCTGACGTCGATCCTGGACAACCTCCCGGTGATGCTGGTCGTCGTCGACGACGACGGACGGGTCGACCACTGTCAGGGAGTCGACTTCGACGAGTTCGACTGTGACCGGTCGGATTTCGTCGGCGCGCCGATCGAACGCTTCGAGCGGGTCTGTCCGGAAGTCGTCGCCGGATTCCAGCGGGCCCTCAACGGGGAGACGACGACGGCGACGGAGACGATCAACGACCGGATGTACGACGCCCGGTTCGAGCCGCTCTCGACGGACGGGGACGGCGACTCCGACGAGACAGCCGACGGCGCGATCGCCACCGCGATGGACGTCACCGACCGAACGGAACGCGAGCGAGCGCTCGAGACCCGCGAAGAGGAGCTCCGCGCGGTCATCGAGAGCTGTGCCGACCCGATCGCGATGCAGGACCTCGACGGCCGCTATCGGGTCGTCAACGACGCGATGGTGGCGACCCTCGACGTGGACCGCGAGGCCGTGATCGGCTCTCACCCCGAGGACGTCTTCCCGGACGCGTTCACTCGGCGAGTCGACCCTCACCGCCAGGAGGTGCTAGAGACCGAACGAGCGCGCGTCGTCGAGGAGCGGGTGGAGTTCGACGAGCACGAGGCGGTGGTCCAGTTAACCGTCGCTCCGTACCGCGGCCCCGACCGCGACGTGCAGGGGACGGTCAGTATCGCTCGAGACATCACGGAACTCGAACGCCAGCGTGACGAACTCGAGACGCTGACGGAGATCCAGGAACTGGTCCAGGAGAGCATGCGCGCACTGACCGGTGCGACGACCGCGGAGGCGATACGCGAGACCGTCTGCGACCGGCTGGCCGAGTCGGCGTTCTACGAGTTCGCGTGGATCGGCCGACTCGAACTCGGCGAGCGGAAACTCGAGCCGAAGTACTCGGCGGGGGACGACGAGGAGTACCTCGACGCCGTCGCCGTGAGAGTCGACGCGAGCGACCACGGCGGCGGCCCGGAGAGCGAGGCGTATCGGACCGGCGAGGTGCAGGTAGTCCACGACGTCGCGTCGGACCCCGACTTCGAGCCCTGGCGCGAGGCGGCGCTCGAGAGCGGGTTCCAGTCGGTCGCGGCCGTCCCGCTGACTCACGGGTCGACCACCCACGGGTTGCTCGCCGTGTACGCCGACCGGCCCGACGCGTTCAGCGAGTCGGAACTCGCCGGCTTCGAGACCCTCGGCGAGGTCGTCGGCTTCGCGCTGTCGGCGACCCAGTATCGCCGACTTCTCGAAGCCGACAGCGTCCTCCAGCTGGAGTTCGAGATCCGCGGCGAGACGCCCCTCCTCGAGGCGAGCAGCGAACACGGCTGTCGCTTCGAGATCGAACGCGCAGTCCAGACCGGCGACGACCGAGTCGTCAGCCACCTCACCGTCGAGGGCGCGGACCCAGTTGTCGGTGAAATGGCCGCGCGGGAACTCCCCAACCTCCAACAGCTCCGCCGACTCGACGGCAAGGACGGACCCCATTACGAGATGGCGGTGTCCGACTCGGTGTTCCAGTACCTCGCCGAGGCCGGCGCGTACGGTGAACGCGGCGTCGTCGAGGACGGCGTCGGGCACATGCACGTCGAAGCGCCCGCCGACGCCGACGTGCGACAGATCGTCGACACGGTGAGCGAGCGGTTCCCGACGGTGAACTTCGTCGCCAAGCGGGAGGAGCGACGGACCGAGACGCCGTGGTGGCACACCCACGGCGATATCGGCGCCCAGCTCACCGACCGCCAGCGAGCCGTGCTCAAGACCGCCTACTTCAACGGCTACTACGAGTGGCCCCGCGAAACCGACTCCGAGGCACTCGCCGACTCGCTCGACATCGCGTCGACCACATTACTTCAGCACCTCCGCAAAGGCCATCGCCGCGTCCTCGAGGCCATGTTCGAGTCGTAGTGGCGCGACCGCCGGCCGGCTGCTCCCTGCGGGTCACACATCGAGCAAATATGATTGCAACAGAACAGGTGAACCAGGCAACAATACCCCTAGACTTCTAGGGCCTGTATTCTTCACGGAGAGCAGGTAACATAGAGGCAATTGGTTATGAGCGAACGGACAGGGCCAGGAAACGGAGAGAGTGGTGGCGGTGGTGTGCAGGGGGCACACGACAACACAGAGGGGGATAGGCCGTTTATCGACGCGGTGTTCGACGCGCTCGCTGACTGGCGACGACGGGAAGTCTGCCTGTTTTTCCGCGAGACGGACGTGAGCACTGCGACGGTGGACGAACTGGCGATGCTGCTGGCGGGGTGCGAACCATCGGGACTGGGTGAGCCCGAGGGTCGCACCCCCGACGAGTTCGCGACCGAACTCGCCGAGACGCACCTGCCGCGGTTAGACGCCGCCGGCGTCATCGACTACGACGACCGCTCGGACACAGTCCGCTACTGGGGCCAGCCCACCGTCGAAAAGTGGCTGGAACACGTGACCGAAGTCGACAGCATCAACAGCTGAACGCCCGGTCGGCGGGGCCGTCCGCACCGACCGGAAAGCGGGGGTTTTTCACGACGGGTCACCCACGGCAAGGTATGCAGGGTAATCTGCCGCCTGAAGCACAGGAGAAGCTCGAGGAACTGCAGGACCTCCAGGAGAAAGCCCAGCAGGTCGCCGCACAGAAACAGCAGGCCGAGACGCAGCTCCGGGAGGCCCAGACGGCCCTGGAGGAACTCGAGGACATCGACGAGGACGCCGGCATGTACCGCCGCGTCGGCGAGCTGCTCGTCCAGACCGAGTACGGCGAGGCCCAGGACGACCTCGAAGAGAAGGTCGAGAGCCTGGAAGTCCGCACGGACACGCTCCAGAAGCAGGAAGAGCGCGTCCAGGAGCAGTTCGAGGAACTCCAGACGGAACTCCAGAACATGCTGCAGGGCGGCGGCGGTCCGGGCGGGATGGGCGGTCCGGGCGCTGGCGGCGCGTAAATGGCGACGGACGACTCGGCGACCCCGGACGCGGATTCAGGTGACGAGCCGTCTAACGAGACGGTCGTCCGGACCGCGGCCGAGGCCGCCGAGAACGTGGTCTTCTCGCGACTCGGCCGGTCGGCGGTCGATGACATCGACATCACTGTCACGTTCGAGGATGCCGTCCTCGAAGTCGACGTGTATCTTAACGCGCCCGACGCGTCGGGCGACGGGGACCGCGTCGCCGACGACGCCGCGCTCGCCGCACGCGGTGCCGTCGACGACCTCTTCGCGGAGTGACCGGCCGCTTCCGGTCAGTGCCGCTCGTTCGGGCAGTCCCGTCGCTCGCCGTTTTCGGGGTCAGCCCGCGAGGTACTGTTCAGAGACGAGATTGCGGTCATCGGGAACGGGTGAAAGCCCCCGTCGGCTGCGGTCGAAGGACTCGCTGCGCTCCTCACCGCGTTGCGGTGCTTGGGTCGTCCGTCTTCCCGGAGCCGACGGCCCCGTTCAGTCCGCTATCGACCGAGCAGTCGCGACCGGAGCGACGCGGCGGTGTCACTGCTCTCGCTCGCTATCTCGACGCCGGCCGCGAACTCGTGGTCGCCCTGCGACCCGCCGAGCTGGGTCCGACCGGAGAAGGCGGTCGCGTTCTCGGGGAGCGTCGGCCGCTCGTTCACCGAGAGGACGGGCGTCCGGTCGAAGTCCTCGCCGGTGGCGTAGACGTAGAGGGTATCTCCCTCAGAGATCGGCCGGTCCGCGGAGACGTTCCCCACCGACCTGAACCCGCCGCCGATGGTCAGGTTCGTGCCCGCCTCGATGGTCGGGCCGCCGGTGTGTTCGACGACCAGCAGTCGGTCGTCGCTGTCGGTCGACGCCTGGAGTTGCGGGGCCTTCGAGAGCCACGTCGGTCGGTCGAGCGAGCCCGCTTCGATGTCTTCGGCCGTGTACGAGACCGTCTGGGTGTACGTTTCACCGTCCGTCCGTTCGAGGTCGAGCGAGACGGTCAGCGTGCGGACGAGCCCGTCCGGCGTGACCTCGAGTCGCGCGTCCACGGACTGGACTTCCTCGTCGGTCCCGGAGACGCCGCCGAAGCCCGACCCGCGTTCGCTCTCCGGACGAAGCGCGTCGGCGTGCAGGACGAGTCGCTCCTCGCCGCTGTCGGTCGTCCGCGACCCGGCGGTCTCCCACGCGGGTGCCGAGACGTACGCGCGCGGGAGGACGTACGCCAGTCCGGAGATGAAACGTGCGCCTCTCCGCGTACTCGTCGGGCCGTGGCCGTAGGCGACTTCACCGGAGGTCCGGTTGCGGATGCCCGCCTCTTCGCCGTCGAAGTACGTCGAGAGGTCGGTCGCACCGGCGGCTCCGTCGGCCTCGGTGAGTCGGACTATCGACGCCTCGGTGTCGTTGGCGACGCGGAACCGCCCCGCGCCCTCCCGCGTGGAGTTCTCGATACTCATGTCGAGGTCGTGTCCGCCCGCGGTAAGCAGGTCCTGGTTCGCGGCCGCGAGCGCGGTGACGTTCGTCACTGCACCGTCCTCGACACCGGGCGGGAGCGACGACATCGCCGAGACCGGTTCGAGGTCGCCGACCGGCGTCGATTCGGTCGGTGTCGCCGTCGCTGTCGGTTCTGCAGTCGGCGTCTCCGTCTCCGTCGCCGTCGACCACGGCGTCGGGGTCTCGTCCGGCGTCGGCGTCTCGGTCGGTGTCGGGGTCGGTTCTCCGTCGGATTCGGGCGTCTCGGCGGGTGTCGCAGTCGACCCGCCGAGACGCTCGTCAAATAAGCGTAGCGGTCTTGTCACGGCGATATCCTGTCTCAGAAGCTGATGTGACGGCCGTGAACGCGACGCTGGCCCGCCGGATTCGGCCGGTAGTAGGGCGTACCTATCAGGTCTGGAGTGAATGTCTGACGTAAGTTTATGCGGGGGGAAGCCGCTCGTGATGGTATGTGCGGTAACCGAGTCGAGGAACTCGAATCACGCGTCAAGGAACTAGAGGCGTCCGTCGAGGGCCTGACCGACGAGCTCGTCGAGTGCAAAGTCCGAATCCGGGAGCTCGAAAACGTCGTCGACGAGGATATCGACTTCGCGCCCGAAGAAGTCGCCGAACCGTCGGAATCTCCAGACGAAGTCGAGGCCGATAGGACTAAAACCGAGGATACCGACCAAGAGGATAGCACGGAGACTGGCCCCGGCGACATCATCGTCGCCTGACGGCCACGACTCTACCGCGAGCGACCATGCACATCAAAGAGCTCGTCCTTGACAACTTCAAGAGTTTCGGCCGGAAGACTCGAATCCCGTTCTACGAAGACTTCACTACCGTCAGCGGCCCGAACGGCTCCGGTAAATCCAATATAATCGACGCCGTCCTGTTCGCCCTCGGGCTCGCACGAACCTCCGGTATCCGCGCGGAGAAACTGACAGACCTGATCTACAACCCCGGCCACGCCGACGGCGAGGCCGACGTCGACGGCGAACGCGAGGCCAGCGTCGAGGTCATCCTCGACAACGGCGACGGCACGCTCTCGCGCTCGCAGGTCGTCACCGCCGCCGGCACCGAGAACGTCGGCGACGTCGACGAGATCTCCATCAGACGGCGCGTCAAGGAGACCGACGACAACTACTACTCCTACTACTACATCAACGGTCGCTCGGTCAACCTCTCGGACATCCAGGACCTCCTCGCCCAGGCGGGCGTCACGCCCGAAGGCTACAACGTCGTCATGCAGGGCGACGTGACCGAGATCATCAACATGACCGCGGGCTCGCGCCGCGAGATCATCGACGAGATCGCCGGCGTCGCCGAGTTCGACCAGAAGAAGGAGTCCGCGTTCGAGGAGCTCGACGTCGTCGAGGAACGCATCGAGGAGGCGCAACTCCGAATCGAGGAGAAGGAGACGCGACTCGACCAGCTCTCCGAGGAACGGGAGACCGCCCTCGAGTACCAGGGCCTGCGCGACGAGAAAGGCGAGTACGAGAGCTACCGGAAGGCCGCCGAACTCGAGGACAAACGCGACGAACTCGCCGCGGCCACCGACACCGTCGAGGACCTCGAGGCCGAACTCGAAGCGCTACAGGTCGAACTCGACGAGCGACAGGGCAAGGTCCTCAGGCTCGAAGACGAACTCGACGACCTGAACGCGGAGATCGAGCGCAAGGGCGAGGACGAACAGCTCGCCATCAAGCGCGAGATAGAGGAAATCAAGGGCGACATCTCGCGGCTCGAAGACACGATCGAGGCCGCCGAGGCGGCCATCGAGGACGCGGAGAACGAGCGCCGCCGGGCGTTCGTCGAGATAGACCGGAAACAGGAGACCATCGACGACCTCGAGTCGGACATCCGCGAGGCGAAGGTGTCGAAGTCCTCGTTGAAAGCCGACGTGCAGGAGAAGGAGGGCGAACTCGAGGAGGTGCAGGCCCGCATCGACGAGGTCGGCGAGGAGTTCGAGGAAGTCAAGGAAGAACTCGAAGAGAAGCGGTCGGCGCTGGAGGAGCTGAAATCCGAGAAGAACGAGCTCCAGCGCGAACAGGACCGCCTGCTCGATGAGGCCCGGCGTCGGTCGAACGAACAGCGCGAGACCGAGACGGAGATCGAGGACCTCGAAGACCGGGTCCCGGAGATCGACGCCGAGATCGAGGACCTGCAGGGCGAACTCGACAAGGCGAAGAAGAACCAGGAGACCATCGCCGAGGTGGTCGCGGACCTGAAAGACGAGCGCCGCGCGCTCCAGGACGACCTCGACGACGTCGAGGACGAACTCACGGCCAAACAGCAGGAGTACGCCGAGCTCGAAGCGAAGGCCGGAGAGGACGGCGACTCCTCGTACGGGCGCGCGGTGACGACGATCCTGAACGCGGGTATCGACGGCGTCCACGGGACGGTCGGCCAACTGGGCGGCGTCGACCCGGAGTACGCGGTGGCCTGTGAGACGGCCGCCGGGGGTCGCCTCGCGCACGTGGTCGTCGACGACGACAGCATCGGTCAGCAGTGTATCGACTACCTGAAATCGCGCGGGGCGGGGCGAGCTACCTTCCTGCCGGTCACGCAGATGCAAAACCGCTCGCTGCCGAGCCTGCCCGGCCACGACGGGGTCGTCGACTTCGCCGCCAACCTCGTGGACTTCGACCGCGAGTACGCCGGCGTCTTCTCGTACGTCCTCGGCGACACGCTCGTCGTCGACGACATGGACACCGCTCGCGAGTTCATGGGCGACTTCCGGATGGTCACCCTCGACGGCGACCTCGTCGAGAAGTCCGGCGCGATGACCGGCGGCTCCTCGAAGGGGACTCGCTACTCCTTCTCCGGCGGAGAGGGGCAGCTCGAACGGATCGCCGCCACGATCAACGACCTCGAGGACGAGCGCCAGTCCGTCCGCGAGGAACTCCGGGACGTGGCGGAGCGTCTCGACGACGCTCGGGACACGGAGAGCGACGCCACCGAGCAGGTCCGCGACATCGAGACGGACATCGAGCGCCGCGAGACCGAGCGCGAGGAGGTCGAGACGGAGATCGAGGACCTCCGCGAGCGGCTCTCGGAGATCGAGGACGAACGCGACGGCGTCTCCGAAGAGATGGACGAAATCGAGGCCGAGATCGAGGCGAAGACGGCGGAGATCGAGGCCCTGCAGGCCGACATCGACGAACTGGAGACGGAGGTCGCGGGCTCCGAACTCCCCGACCTGACGAGTCGCGCCGACGAGATCACCGCGGCGATCGACGACCTGGAGGACCAGATCGACGACCTCGACGGCGAGCTGAACGAACTCGAACTCGAGACGGAGTACGCCGAAGACGCCATCGACGACCTCCAGGAGACGATCGAGTCGACCCAGAACCGCAAGGCCGAGCAGAAAGAGCGCATCGAGGGCTTCGAGGCAGCGATCGAGGAGAAAGAGGCGGTTCTCGAGGAGAAAGAGGAGGCGGTCGCCGAACTCGAATCGGAACTGGCGGACCTGAAAGACGAGCGCGAGGAGCTGAAAGACGACCTCAAGGCGGCCCGTGCCGAGCGCGACGAGAAGAAGGAGACGGTCAATGGGGTCGAGAGCGACCTCGACGAGCGCCGCGACGAGGCCGAGCGGCTGGAGTGGGAGGTCGACGAACTCGAGGCGGCGGTCGGCGACTACGACCCCGAGGAGATCCCCGACCACGACGAGGTGGAGTCGGAGATCCAGCGTCTCGAGGCGGAGATGGAGGCGCTGGAGCCGGTCAACATGCTCGCGATCGAAGAGTACGACCGCGTCGAAGCGGAGCTCGACGACATCCGGGAGAAGAAGGCGACACTCGTCGACGAGGCGGAGGGCATCCGCGACCGGATCGACCGCTACGAGCAGAACAAGCGAGAGACGTTCATGGAGTCGTTCGACGCCATCGACGAGCAGTTCCAGGACATCTTCGAGCGACTCTCGAACGGGAGCGGACACCTCCACCTCGAGGACGAGGACGACCCCTTCGAGGGCGGGCTGACGATGAAAGCCCAGCCGGCCGACAAGCCGATCCAGCGACTCAACGCGATGTCCGGCGGCGAGAAGTCGCTGACGGCGCTGGCGTTTATCTTCGCGATCCAGCGACACAACCCCGCCCCGTTCTACGCGCTGGACGAGGTCGACGCGTTCCTCGACGCGAAGAACGCCGACCTCGTCGGCGAGATGGTCGACGAGCTCGCCGGGAAAGCCCAGTTCGTCGTCGTCTCGCACCGCTCGGCGATGCTCGAACGGTCCGAGCGGGCCATCGGCGTGACGATGCAGGGCGACAACGTGAGCGCTGTGACCGGTATCGACCTGAGTTCCGAAGGGGTGCCTGCCGATGACTAGCGAGGGCTCCGAGACGCGCGAGTCGCGGAGCGACTCGGAAACGCGAGCGGGGAGCGAAGCGACCCGCGCGACGAGCCGGTCACCGGAGAGCCGTCCGTCGACGGCCAGCCCGACCCGTCGGTCGACGAGGACGAGCGGGCCGACGCCGCGGGAGCGGACTCCGCGGACGAAGACGGGGACGCGGAGCCGGTCGAGGTCCTCGTCGGGCTCGCGGAGGACGGCGAGATCGACCCGTGGGACATCGACATCGTCGCGGTGACGGACAAGTTCCTCGACCGGCTCGACGACGGCGACCTGCGGACCTCCGGTCGTGCGCTGTTCTACGCGAGCGTGCTCCTGCGGATGAAAAGCGACGCGATGCTCGACGACGGCGACGACGAGGACGAAAAGCCGTGGGAGGAGCCCTGGGAGCGGGGCGGCGGGATGGCCGAGGAGGGTTTCGACGGGCCGGACCCGTTCGCCGCGCTGGAGTCGGAGATGGACCGACGGCTCGAACGCCGGCGGGCTCGCGGGATGCCCCGGACGCTCGACGAACTCGTCCGCGACCTGCGCGAGGCCGAGCGGGACAACTGGTGGAAGGAGTCCCGCGAGTACGACACCAGCGAGTCGCCCGAGGGGTACCAGCGCGGGACTCAGGAACTCGACTACCGGGTCGGCGACGACCTGCGAATGGACGACGAACCGAGCGCCGCGGACGTGACCGGCAAGGCACACGACGAGGACATCGACGCGGTCATGGCGGACGTCCACGACGCGCTCAGGGAACAGTACGACAAGGGTCGCGAGGAGGTGCTCTACCGCGAGGTCGAGACCGCTGGCGGCTCGCGCGTCGAGACGTTCCTCGGCCTGCTCTTCCTCGCACACCGCGGTCGGGTCCGACTCAGCCAGGACGACCTGTTCGGCGACCTGTGGATCCAGGACCCCAACGCCGCGACCGGCTCGGAAGAAGCCGTCGCCGACTGAGAACGGAAGTCATCTCGAAGGCTCTGCCGTCCACGGCGGTTCCGAAGACGCGAGACGCCGACGGCGTGACCG
>PXSD01000074.1 GCA_003023165.1 Halobacteriales archaeon QS_9_67_15
GGTCGTGGGGCGGGTAGATGTCCGGGTCGTGTCGTGGCGAGAAGAACGTCTCGTCGGCGCGGGACTCCTGCTCGTCCCAGCGGATACCGGAGATGATGCCGTCGACGTCGTGGTCCTCGATGGCGTCGTTGAGCGCCACCGTCTTCAGCAGGTGGTTGCCGACGTACGTGTCCAGCAGGAACGGGAAGGTGTCCTCCTCGTATTCGAGGATCTCTCGGACGTGGTGGCGGTTGTGCTCGGAGAGCTCGTCGACCGGGATGTCGTCGCCCGGCTCGAGGCCGTGCTCGTCGACGTAGTCGCCGACATCGGTGTTGCGCGCCCAGATGACCTCCAGGTCCCACTCGTCTGCCCAGTGTTCGACGAAGTCGATCAGTTCGTCGAAGTGCTGGTAGTGGTCGATGAAGACGACCGGCGGCACTTCCAAGTCGAACTTCTCGGCGACTTCCGTGACGAAGTACAGCGTCAGCGTCGAGTCCTTGCCGCCCGTCCACATGACGACCGGGTTCTCGTACTCCTCGAGACCCTGTCGGGTGACCTCGATAGCCTTCTCGATCCTGTCGTTGATGTGCGGGTAGTCCGCGGGGTCCTCGCCTTCACCGTCGGTGTAGTCGACGTCCAGGTAATCGGGGAACTGTGTTGACATCGGTAATTACATCTCATTAGCCGACGGGATAAGTTCTTTTTGGAGGAGCGGTCTTTCGCGGGATGAGGACGATACACGAGGGCGGACGACGGCGTCCGCAGACGGGTCGCGACCGTCGGTGGACCGAAATAGGACGGGGCCGAAGCGCCGGTAATGGGTACGCGAACGGACGAGCAGGTGGAGGGACCGCGCAGTTCGGGGACCGTGCGGTCGCTGCATCGACGGGCGCGGTACACGCGGTGGTTCCGGTGGCACTTGGTGGCGTCGCTCGTGCTGTTTTTCGGCAGCGCGTTCGCGGCCTACGCCGTCGTCGGGTCGGTCCCGGTCGAGCAACTGTCCGCGCTCGTCGAGAACGTCCAGGGGGAGATGCCGAACGACAGTCCGCTCCCGGAGCTGTCGTTCGTCCCGCTCCTGCTCAACAACTTGCGTGCGTTGCTGTTGATCGGACTCGGAGCGGTGACGGGGGGCCTGCTCTCGGTGTTCGGACTCGTCGTCAACGGCGCGCTCGTGGGCGCGGTCGTCTCGTTCGTGGTACGACAGAGTTCGTGGGTCGTCGTCCTCGCGGCGCTCGCACCCCACGGCGTGCTCGAACTCTCCGCGTTCTTCGTGGCGGCGTCGATCGGACTCAGGGTGCCCCACCGAGTCGTCCGCTACCTCCTCGGGTGGGACGACCGGCCGCTCACCCGGGTGGAACTGTTCGAGTTGGCGGTCGTCTCGGTCGTCCTCGTCGCCATGATAGTCGTCGCGGCCTACATCGAGGTGTACGTCACGATGGACATAGTGGAGTGGGTCGCGGGACCCGACGCGCTGCCCGGATAGCACCTCGTTGTCGTATTGAGCTATCGTTCGGTCGATCCGGCCGCCTTCGGTGGAGTTTTACGCGGAACTGGAGAACTCCGAGTAACGGTCCGTGGAAGGCCAATTCGGGGAGAGAAGCGGTCGCGTCAGTCCGAGATGAAGTCGTTGTCGCGCCAGTTGACGCCGTCGGAGTCCTCGTCGTCGCGGGGGTCTTCGACGACGTTGATCGATGCGGGGCAGTCCTCGCCGTCGACGATGCGCACGGCTTCGAGGTCGCCGTCGGGGCAGATGATAGCGGTGAGGGTCCCCTTCTCGGCCTCACGTGCGATGTCACAGAGGACGCGAAACATCTCGTACTGGAGGGTGCTGTTCTGGAGGACGGTTTCGCGGTCGCCTTTGAAACAGGCGTACTCGACGAGCTCGGAGGGCGGTTCCTCCTCCTCTTCGAGCGTGCCCCACTGCGGCCCGCCGGCGGTGTCGGTGGTGTGGACCGGCGAACTGTCGTCTTCGTCCTCTTCTTCGATCTCCTCGTAGACGCGGTTCTCCGTGACGCTGGCTTTGAGCTGGGCAGTAGGCGTGTACTTACTGATGCTCTCGTCCGCGGAGACCGCGCTGATGATGAGCGTGTTGTTCCGGCGTGTGATATCGACGTCTTCGACGTTCTCTGGGAGATCCGGGTCGTCGAAGAAGTCGTACACGTCCTCCAGGGGCAGTTCCAATGTCGAGTGGAGTCTGTATACGCGGCTCATGTTTGTGTAATCGCCGGCCGTCCGCTGACGACGATGCTACAGCTCTATAGGGCACCCACCCATATAGGGCCTACCCTTCAAGAACGGGCCGAGCTACCCGGCCCGGTCCGGCGCGAACGGCTCGAGAGAGTGCCATCGCGTAGGTTTTTGACTGTCGAGACCTGAGTCGTGACCGTGAAAGAATACGAGCGCAAACAGCTCCTGGAACGGATCGGTCGGGAGGGCGCGACCGTGGGCGCGACCATCCCCGACCGCATCGACGTCCAGGGGGAGCCGGTCGACCTGCGCGAGTTCGTCTTCGAGACCAAGCGCCGAGATACCGTCCCGCAGGGCGAGCGCGAACGCGTCGAGCGGGCGAAGAAGAACCTCCGGCGGGAGCGCCGCGAGCGGAAAGAGCAGATCGAAGCGGGCGACGTCTCGCGCGAGGAGGGCGAACGGCTCGCAGAGGCGATCATCGGCATCGACCGCGCGCTCAACGCCCTCGAAAGCCTCGGGCCGACGAACCTCGAAGCCGAGATCCGGGCCCAGCAGACCGCCGACAAGAAACGCTGGATGAACTTCCTCAAGCAGGCGCTGGGTCACGACGAGGACAGCCAGGGGTCACACCGCTCGTCGAGGTCGCCGTGAGCGCGAACGACGAGGTCGCCAGTCGGCTGGAGGAGTTCGCCGACCTGCTGGAGGCACGAGACGTGGAGTACAAACCACGAGCATACCGCCGAGCGGCCGAAAACGTCCGCGAGTACACCGGCGACGCGGCCGCGCTGGCGGCGGACGGGGAGGATGCGGTCGGGGAGATCGAGGGCGTCGGCGACGCCATCTCGTCGAAGGTGGTCGAGTACTTCGAGACCGGGTCCATCGACGAACTGGACGAGCTGCGGACCGAGCTGCCGGTCGACATGGCGGCGCTGACCCGCGTCGAGGGCGTCGGTCCGAAGTCCGTCGGGTCGCTGTACGAGGCGCTCGGGGTCGAGACGCTGGACGACCTGCAGGCGGCGGCCGAAGCCGGCGAGATCCGGGACGTCAGCGGGTTCGGTGCCAAGACCGAACAGAACATCCTCGGGAACGTCGAGTTCGCCCGCGAGGCCACCGAACGGGAGTTGCTCGGGGAGGCTCGTCCCCGGGGGGACGCCGTCGTGGACTACCTGCGAGACCGACCTGGCGTCGACCGGATCGACCTGGCCGGGTCGCTCCGGCGCTGGAAGGAGACCATCGGCGACGTGGACGTGCTGGTCGGGAGCGAGGAACCGGAGCCGGTCGTCGACGCCTTCACCGACTGGCCGAACGCGGACGCGGTCATCGAGGCGGGCGACCAGAAGGCGAGCGTCCGCTCGGGCGGGGTGCGCGTCGACTTGCGGGTCGTCGACCCCGCGGAGTTCGGGAGCGCGCTCCAGTACTTCACCGGGAGCAAGGACCACAACGTCAAAGTGCGGAACATCGCCATCGACCGCGACCTGAAGATGAACGAGTACGGCGTCTTCGACGTGAGCGAGGCGCGAAGCGCCTCGGAAAGCCGGACGGAGTCCGGCGACGTCGACGACCCCGAGGCGGACCAGCGGGCCGGCGAGCGCGTCGCCGGCGAGACCGAGGAGGGGATGTACGCGGCGCTGGCCCTGCCGTGGATGCCCCCGGAACTCCGCGAGAACTGGGGCGAGGTCGAGGCCGCCAGCGACGGCGAGCTGCCGGACCTGCTCGAGGAGGGCGACGTCCGCGGCGACCTGCACGTCCACTCGAACTGGTCGGACGGCGACGCCACCGTCTCGGAGATGGTCGAGGGCGCCGCGTCGTTCGGCCACGACTACGTCGCGGTCACCGACCACGCGACCGGTCCCGGCATGGTCGGCGGCGTCGGGCTCCCGGACGAGGAACTTCGCGAGCAGAGAGACGAGGTCCACACCGTGGCCGAGGCAGTCGACATCGGGGTGTTCGCCGGCGTCGAGGCCAATATTTCCACCGACGGGTCGGTCTCCGTGGCCGACGACCTGCTGGCCGAACTGGACGTGGTCGTCGCCTCTCCCCACGCGGGCCTGGACGGCGACGGAACCGACAGACTTGTCGCCGCCGCCGAACACCCCGAGGTGGATATCATCGGCCACCCGACCGGGCGCTACATCAACCGACGGTCGGGGCTCGACGTGGATGTCGAGCGACTGGCGACAGTCGCAGCGGACACCGGGACCGCGCTGGAAATAAACGCCAACCCGGCACGGCTCGACCTGGGCGGCGGCGCGGTCAAGGCGGCCGTCGACAGCGGCGCGACGGTGGCGATCAACACCGACGCCCACCGGCCGACGCGGTACGGACTCGTCCGATACGGGGTCCATACGGCCCGTCGCGGCTGGGCCGAGGAGACCGACGTACTCAATACGCGAGGCGTCGAAGGCCTGCGCGAGTTCCTCGAATGACCGGCGACGAGTCCGACACACACGAGTCCAGTCCGGGCACGACAACCGTCAGCGACGGTGCGGACCGCGACGATGAGACCGACGGTGGGAACGAAGCGATCCCACAGCGACCGTCCGCGGAGACGGCGCTGCTCCTCGACACGATGCTCGGGAAGCTCGCGACGTACCTGCTGATGTGCGGGTACGACGCCGCCTACGCCGCCGAGCGCGGAGTCGAGAGCGACGACGAGGTGCTCGCGCTCGCCCACACCGAGGGCCGCGTGCTCGTCACCCGCGACAGCGAACTGGCCGCTCGGGCGGCGGACCAGTCGCAACTGCTCTCGACCCACGAGGTGACGGCGCAACTGCGAGCGCTCCGACGGTCGGGGTTTGACCTCGGGCTCGCGGCCGAGCCGGCGCGCTGTAGCGCCTGTAACGGCCCCCTCGAACGGGTCGACCGCACGGAACCGACGCCCGACTACGCGCCGGAGACCCACGAGGAGACCGTCTGGCGCTGTCGCAACTGCGGCCAGCACTTCTGGAAGGGCAGCCACTGGGACGACGTTGCCGAGACCCTCGACGACCTCTGACCGACGGTTCGAGACGGCCCCGAACCACGGGTCCACAGCGACGGACACCGTCGGCCCGCCACGGCCGCCGCTCGGCGACAAGCAACACGGCTTAATAGCACATGTCCCTACCGGCGGACGAATGACGGTATCGGACGAGGGCCGCGAGCGACTCGCGGACGTAGTGGCGCTTCAGCCGACGAAAAACGCCGAGTTGCAGGCCCGGTGGGACATGGACAGCGGGAGCGACGTCCATCAGTACCTCGAATCCGAGCTGAAAGACTACTACTACCGCAACGAGGACGGCCTCATCTGTGCGACGCCGGAGGCGAACGAACTCGTCGGCGACGACGTCGACGGCGAGGTGAACGAACAGGTCGTCACCGCGCCGCCGCTGCAGGCGGCCGTCATCGATGTCGTCCCCGACCACGACGCGGAACCGCAGAGCGTGGTCGCCACGCTCCACGACCTCCGCGACACCGGTTACGACCCCGAGGTCGATGACGTGCGGTCGGCGCTGCGGTCGCTCACCGAGAAGGGCGTCGTCGAACGCGTCCAGAAGACCGTGCCGACCTA
>PXSD01000075.1 GCA_003023165.1 Halobacteriales archaeon QS_9_67_15
ATACTGCCGGCTGTACGTCTGTCAAGAATTTCGCCGCCCCGAGGCGGCGAATATCTTCACGAGGTTACAGCCGGCAGTATGAGGCGGCGACCCCGATGAAACCCCGCCGCGCCGTCGGCGTCGCCCTCCTGAGTTTCGTGGACACGCTCGTTCCGTCGATTCTCGCCGCTCTCACAGTCCGCTTTCTCGCCACCGACTCGACACAGCTCCGGTGACCCCGCACGTGTGACAATTCGACCCACGCCGACCCAAACGCTAATCTACTCCCGGGCGACCGTCGCCGTATGAGCGACAGCGGCGTCCCCGCAACGTTCGTCACGCCACCGCCCGCCGAACCGGGCGACGAAGTCGCAGTGGTCGCGCCCTCCAGCGGTGCGGCGGCCGTCGTCCCTGACGTGCTGGACCTCGCGCTCGAACGGCTCCGCGACCGCTTCGACCTCGACCCGGTTGTCTTTGAGACGGCCGAAACGGACCCGGAGACGCTTCGAGCGAGCCCCGGACTGCGAGCCGAGGACATTCACGAAGCGTTCCGCGACCCCGACATCAGCGCCGTGTTCGCGACCATCGGAGGGGACGACCAGGTTCGAGTCCTGAAGCACCTCGACGGCGAGGTGCTGCGTAGGCACTCGACGCGATTCTTCGGGATGAGTGACAACACCTGTCTCGCGAGCTATCTGTGGACTCACGGTGTCGTCTCGTTTTACGGCGGGCAATTGCTCAACCAGGTCGCTACGCCCGGTCACTTCCCGGAGTACAGCGAGCGATACCTCCGGCGCGCGCTCTTCGATGAGTCGCTTGGCGAGTTGGAACCGGCCGACGAGTGGACCGACGACGTGGTCGACTGGGCGCGCGACGACTACCGGGAGACCACTCCCGAATACGAGTCCACAGACGGCTGGCACTGGGACGTGTCCGACGAGCGGGCGGACGAGGCGGTCACCGGACGGCTCTGGGGTGGCTGTCTCACCGTACTCCAGTGGTTGCTCGCCGCCGACCGAGCCGTCCCGAGCGCGGAGCGTCTCGACGGCGGAGTCCTCGCGCTCGAAACCTCCGAGGAGCTTCCGGACGACGACGCGGTGCGGCGGATACTCACCTGCGTCGGCGAGCGCGGCCTGCTGGAGCGGTTCGATGCCGTGCTCGTCGGGCGACCGCAGACCGGAAATCGGGAGGTACGGCCAGACCACGACGAGCGCGAGCAGTTCCGGACCGACCAGCGAGCGGCGGTCCGTCACACTGTCCGGGAGTACAACCCCGACGTCCCGATCGTCTCGGGCCTCGAGTTCGGCCACACGAACCCGACAGTTCCCGTTCCTGTCGGTGGACGTGTCGAGATCGACGCCGACGAGCGGACGATTCGGTTCCCGGGCGACTGAGCCGACGCCCGAGCGCAGTGTCAGTCCTCGTCAACTGGGTCGAAGGCATTGTCCCTCGTGGGAAAGTCGCCGGACTCAACCTCTTCGACGTAGTCCTCGACGGCGCTCCGTATCTCCGAATCGAGGTTCGCGTACTGCTTCGAGAGGCCGTATGGCTCCGCTCCGAGCCCGAGTACGTCGGAGATGACGAGCACCTGTCCGTCGACGTACCGGCCCGACCCGATGCCGATGGTGAGTACGTCGACCGCTCGCGAGACCTCGCGAGCGACGCCCTCGCTGACGGTCTCGAGGACGACGGAGAACGCTCCGGCCGCTTCCAGTCGCTGGGCTGTCTCGACGAGCGCGTCGCCGGTCGAGGAGGTGTCCGTATCGCGGCCCTGGACGTACGCGCCGCCGATCTCGTGTTTGCGCTGGGGCGTGAGTCCGACGTGGCCCTGGACGGGGATGCCGAGTTCGGTGAGGCGGTCGACGATCTCGACGGTCGTCTCGCCGTACGGTGCGGTCTCGAGTTTCACCGCGTCCGCGCCGGCCTCCTTCAGGAACCGACCGGCGTTCCGGACCGATTCCTCCATCGACGTGCCGTAAGTGAGGAAGGGGAGGTCCGCGATGACGAACGCCTCCTCGGTCCCGCGGACGACCGCGCTGGTGTTCGAGAGGGCCTCCTCCAGCGTGACCGGGAGCGTGTCGTCGTAGCCGAGGTGGTTATCGCCGGCGCTGTCGCCGACGAGGATCATGTCGACGCCGCCGCGGTCGACCTGTCGCGCAATGGGGGCGTCGTACGCGGTCAGCATCGTCAACGGCTCGTTCGCCTCGTACTTCTCGTAGAGGTCCGGGATACTGTTGCGAGACATCGCGAGTGGTCGTAGTTCGACCGCCCCCGGCTTATGCGTTGCCGAGGGTAGCGTGCCAGACCGGGCTCGATCCCGGATCAACCCCCTGTGAGCGGGCCAGACCCGTCCTGTGAGGGCCGGTCGACGCCCGAGCCGACTGGTTCACCCGTCGAGCGGTCGTCGATGGTCTGACACACTCGGCGATAGAGGAGAGGTCCGTCGGCATACTCGACCGGAGTTCCGACGAGGGCATATAGTAGAATTTGAAAGCGTTTGCACGGTCGATCGCACGACTGCGTGCGATCGTCCGAGCGATGTCTTTCAAATTCTACTATAGCTACTCTGCTGACAGGAACGGTGCGGACCGGACTGTCGACACGGTCGTCACAGCCGCCGAGCACCGCTCGAGCGGTTCACTCGACGAACCGTTCGATGTCGTCCGTCGCACTGCCGTGGGCGTGGTAGGCGTCATCGCATCGGCAGACCGGTCCCGTTCACGGGCGACAGCCCAGTCACTCGAGCTCTGCCAGCGAGTCGAACTCGCTCCAGCACTCGCAGTCGAGGTCGTCGATAGACATGACCTCGTCGGGGAGGTTCGAGAGAGCCATCCCGTCGTCGAACCGATCGCACTCCTCTCGGTGGACCGAAAAGTCGCTACTCGCCATGACCGGCATGCTATCCCCTCTGCGAGTCTGCAGCAAAAACCCAGCGTAGCGTTATCAGGAACGGAAACTATCCCCGTCAGTGGCCCCGCTCGACTGTCGTCTCACGGCACCGTCAGTCTAAATCGTCACCGCCCCGACTCTGTCGACTGTGTCGGGACAATGTTTTTCCCGACGCCCGGACAGGAACGACCATGGATGTCGCCGAACGAGTGCATCTGATCCCGGTGGGCTACGAGAACGACCGGATCGTCCTCCCGGCGGTCCGGTTGCGCGCCGACCGCGTCGTGCTGTTGCGCTACGAGGACGAGACCGACCACCCCTCGTACGTCGAGACGGTTCGCGAGCGGTTCGCCGAGGAGGGGATCGACCCCGAGACGGTCCCGTGCGACATCTTTGACTTCTACGACTCGATCGGGACGGTCGCGGAGCTCTCGACGCGATTCGCCGACCACGAGGTGTACGTCAACCTCGCCTCGGGGTCGAAGGTCACGGCTATCGGCGGCATGATCGCCTGCATGGCGACCGGCGCGACTCCCTACTACGTCCGCGCGAAGCGCTACGCGGCCGAGACCGACGGGGACGTGGCCGAGGGCATCCGGGAGATAACCGAGTTGCCGACCTACCCGATGCAGAGTCCCGAACCCCAGCACGTCGCGGTCATGGACTGCATCGACCGCGAGGGCGACGCGCGCAAACGCGACCTCATCGACTTCGGGAAGGAGGCCGAGTTGCCCTTCATCGCCGAGCGCGACGCCGCCAACCGGAAGAGCGAGTATCGACTGCTCGACAGTCAGGTCCTCGGGCCGCTGGCGGAGAACGGCTACGTCGACCTCAAGGAGGTCGGCCGTTCGACCCGCGTCTCGCTCACCGAGAGCGGCTACAACACCCTCCGTGCGTTCAGGTACCTCATTGAACAGGGGTGACGCGCTCGATCGGTCCGTGCGAACCGTGCACCAGTGACGTGTGGACGGCACCGTCGACGTACCGACTCGTCGTCCCGGAGGTGAGTTCGCTCTTTCGGGCCGATACGAGCGGTTGTATCGGAACAGAACGGTCGTTTCGACGGTCATTACCGCCTCGACAGTATCGGATACCCACCCGATACCGATCTCGGGCTGCCCCGATAGCTCCGTTCGAGACGCATGTTCGGGGGAGGACCCACTCGAACGAGCGGCCAGACGGATCGAGCGACCGAGAGCGACGCCGAGGCGTGACCAGACGAACCGTCGGGGACGATGAGGGGAGCGACGGTTCCGACGAGAGCGGTTCGTAGCCGACCGCTCCGCTCAAGGGGTCGCTCGACCGGCGACTGCGAGCGGGCGCCAAGAACAAGAGGGTGCCCGTCAAAGTCCGGCGTATGTTCGACCCCGACGACCTCGCGGCGGTCCGGGAGGGCCGTGAGGAGTGGGAAGCGGAGACGCGCAGGCCGACCGTCGACCGCTTCGGCGAGCGCACGGAGACCTTCGAGACCGACACCGGCGGCCAGGAAGTCCAGCCGCTGTACACGCCGGCCGACGTAGCGGACCTCGACTACGACGACGACCTCGGATTCCCCGGCGAGGAACCGTACACGCGCGGCGTCTACTCGACGATGTACCGCGGTCGACTGTGGACGATGCGCCAGTACGCCGGCATGGGGACCGCCAGCGAGACCAACGAGCGGTTCAACTACCTCATGGACGAGGGCCAGACCGGCCTCTCGATGGCGTTCGACCTCCCGACGCAGATGGGCTACGACTCCGACGCCGGCATGGCCGCCGGCGAGGTCGGGAAGGCCGGCGTCGCCATCGACTCGCTCCGAGACATGGAGACCGTCTTCGACGGCATCCCGCTCGACGAAGTGAGCACGTCGATGACGATCAACGCCCCCGCGAGCGTCCTGCTCGCCATGTACATCGCCATCGGCGACCAGCAGGGCGTCCCGCGCGAGGAACTCCGCGGGACCATCCAGAACGACGTGCTCAAGGAGTACATCGCCCGCAACACCTACATCTATCCGCCGGAGCCGTCGATGCGGATCATCACCGACATCTTCGAGTTCTGCGCCGCGGAGCTCCCCAACTTCAACACCATCTCCATCTCCGGGTACCACATCCGCGAGGCCGGGTCGACCGCCGCCCAGGAGATCGCCTTCACCCTCGGCGACGGGATCGAATACGTCAAAGCCGCACAGGCGGCGGGACTGGACGTCGACGAGTTCGCCCCCCAGCTCTCCTTTTTTTTCGCCTCCTACAACAACATCCTCGAGGAGGTGGCGAAGTTCCGGGCCGCGCGTCGGATGTGGCACTCGATCATGGAGGAGCGATTCGACGCCGACGAGCCCGCTTCCAAGCAACTGAAGTTCCACACCCAGACCGCCGGGTCGACGCTGACCGCCCAGCAGATCGAGAACAACGTCGTCCGCGTCGCCTACCAGGCGCTCGCCGCGGTCCTCGGCGGGACCCAGAGCCTCCACACAAACGGCAAGGACGAGGCGCTCTCGCTGCCCACCGAACAGTCCGTGCGGACCGCCCTCCGCACCCAGCAGATCCTCGCCCACGAGTCGGGCGCGGCGGACACCATCGACCCGCTCGGCGGGAGCTACTACGTCGAGTCGCTCACCGACGAGGTGGAGGCCGAGGCCCGCGAGATCCTGGACGAGGTCGACTCCCGCGGCGGGATGCGCGAGGCCATCGAGAGCGGGTGGGTCCAGCGCGAGATCCAGGACGTGGCCTACGACCGCCAGGAGGAGATCGAGTCGGGCGAGCGGGTCATCGTCGGCGTCAACGAGTACACCGTCGAGGAGGACGCACAGGACGCCGACATCGAGGAAGTC
>PXSD01000076.1:0-6913 GCA_003023165.1 Halobacteriales archaeon QS_9_67_15
CCGATGCGAACGCCGTGGCGGCGCCCGCCGTCGCCATCAGCGCCGCAACGACGGCCACGCCGGCGAATGCGATTCGCGAGTTCATGCACTCCCTCCAACAACGGGGTATCAAAAAGCGGTCACGTTAGCTCAAACAACTGTTTGAGGTTCCGAAATCGACCGTACACCTGCGTCTGACCGGGGATGACGGCGTCGGGACCGGTTTCCGAACTGACAGCCGCTAAACGGATTCGATGCGGATGAGTCGGACCTGCGTCCTGACTTCGCGGTCGATGGCGCGTTCGATCTTTCTGTCGATCAGGCTGGCGAGCCCCGGCTGTGGCTCTCCTTCAACTCCGACGGTGATGGTCACTCCCACCGGGTGGTCGATGAGGAACCCGCTGCTCCTGTTGACCTCGAATTCGATCACCTCGGCGTCAGAACCGGACTCGTTGAGCGCCAGCGTCGTCGCGTCCTGGATCTTCTCCTCGGTCGTGGCGCCGCGGACCGAGTCGTAGGTGACTCCGCCGAGGAACACCGACAGCAGGACGATGGCGACGACGAGGATCCCGACCCGTCGGAAGGTCGCGCCGCGGGCCTCGTCGAGCTGGAACCAGTCGGTCGGCCGGTAGCCGCTGTAGCGCAGGACGACCAACGCGGCGAGGTTGATCGACAACAGGTTCACCAGCACGAGTACGCCGGCGCCCAGCGACACGAACGGCAGTCCCCACGCCATCCCGATCCCGACGGTCGCGGCCGGGGGAATGAGCGCGACGGCGATCATGACACCGACGATCGCGGACGAGACGCCAGCGGTCAGCGATAGGGCACCTCCGGAATCGCGGTAACGTCGGTGAACGGTGGTATCAGCTGAACGGTCTTGGTGACCCACGCGAAGACGGCCGCGGCCAGAACGGAGACGACGACGCCGATCACCTGAAACTTGACGCCCTCCGCGAACAGCTCGTGGTCCACGATGACCGTCCCGACGCTCGCGGCCATCGCCGGACCGATCAGCGGCGCGATGACCATCGACCCGACGACGACCGCCGGCGAGTCGAGCAGCAGTCCCGCCGTCGCGATGACGGCGCTGACGACCGTCATGATGAGATACGGCCGCATCGGCATGAGGAGGTCCTCCGCGGACGTTTCCAGTTCCTCGCGGGCGATCCGTTCGTTGCTCTTCGCCTCCGTGTAGCGCTCTTCGAGCTCATCGAAGTCCTCGGAGACGATCGTCTCGGCGTCCAGAACGATTGTGTACGTGCTCTCGTCGATACCCGCTGTACGGAGCGTGTCGAGCACCGGTTCGACGGCGTTCGTCGGAAGCGGGACGTACGCGACCGCGGCATACTCCCGACCGCTGGTCTCATCCGTGAGAACGTAATCGACCTCCTCGTCGTCGAGCGTGTCCGTGACCGTCTGGCGCTTGCCCGCCGGGATCGTGATCTGGACGAGACGCACGTCCCACGAATCGACCACCACAGGCAAATACTCTGCGCTCGGACCGCGCCACTCGTGGCTCTCACCACGCACACACTCGCAGGCCGCTCGCCGTTCGCGGTCGCTCTCGTTGTCTGCTCACGGGCGGCTTCGCCGCCCGTTGCATGGTACGAAGGATCGAAGGTCCCTCGCTAGTTGCGACCTCGCACCCCTTCCGCGAGCCGAAAGCTTTTGCCATCGATCCACATAGCGTCCCCCATGCGACGCGACGACCGCGACGACCCATTCGACGAGTTCTTCCGGGAGATAGAGCGGATGATGAACGACGTGATGGACGACGCACGCGCCCAGACCGGGTCGGGGCCCGGCGCGTCGGACCCCGGTTCGGCGGACGTCCACCTCGACGTCTACGAGAAAGACGACCAGCTCAGGGTCGTCGCGGACATCCCCGGCATCGACAAAGGCGACATCGATCTCCGGTGTGACGGCGAGGTGCTGACCCTCGACGCCGCCGGCGATACCCGCGAGTACCACGAGCGAGTCCGCCTTCCGTCCAGCGTCGACGAACACTCCGCGTCGGCCTCGTACAACAACGGCATCCTCGAGGTCACCTTCGACCGCGCCGACGACTCCGCGAACATCGACCTGTCCTGACGGGCCGGCGACTCCGCCGCGACAGTCAGAGACCGATCCGTCGCGGTCGCGCTCCCGGCTGGAGCACTCTTTTCACCGCACAGTGTGAGATACGGTCGATGCCGTCCGACCAGCACGATCCGTCCTGTCCGTCCCGCGACGAGCCGGTCGGCGCCCGGGCGACCTACTGTATGCACTGCGGGACGGAGTTCACCGCCGCCGAGCGCGACGGCGTCGCGGGAGCGGCCGACGAGGCCGGCGCGACCGACTTCCGGGACGCCGGCGAGGAGTTCATTGACGACCTGGCCTCCGGCAACGACACCGTCGACGCCTCGACCGGCGACACCGCTTTCGGTGACACTGCGTCTGGCGAGACGCCGGACACCCCAACCGTCGAAGAGCCCGATACTACCCCAACTGTCGACGGGGAAACTGGTGCCCTCGCTGCGGACAGCGACTCCGGCGGTGAGGCGACCGCTGTGGGCCAGCCCGAGTCCGCGGAGACCGGCGGCGGCTACGAACTCGGTCACGCCGGGAGCCGCGTCGTCGCGGCGACGGTGGCCGCCGACGGTAGCGCGGCCGGTCGGGACGCGCCAGACGAGACGGCAGCGGTCGACGACACCAATGAGTGCCCGGTCTGTGGCGAGTCCGACTGCGGAAAACTGTTCCACGTCCATCTCTCGCCGCCGTGGCGTGATGAGTGAGCAGCCGCACCCGGCCGAGACGGGCGGAGACCGACTGTGTCGACTGGGTCGACGGTGTCGCTTCGCCATCAAAACTACCATACCACCTCGCACCGACCGTCTCGATACCGACCGGTGGTTTCCGTGCCCGAGAAACAGGAATACACAGGCGACTACGACGACAAGACGCTGTACATCCCCGGCCCGACCCGAGTTCGCGAGGACGTCATCGAGGAGATGGCCCAGCCGATGTTCGGCCACCGCATGGACCGGATGACCGACCTCTACACGACCATCGTCGAGGACACGAAGACGTTCCTCGACACCGACAACGAGGTCGTCGTCCTCACGGCCTCGGGGACCGAGTTCTGGGAGTCCTCGACGCTCAACCTCGTCGACGAGAACATCCTCGTCCCGACCTGCGGGAGCTTCAGCGAACGCCACGCCAACGTCGCCGAACGACTCGGGAAGGACGTCGACCGCCTCGAGTACGACTGGGGGGAAGCCATCAAGCCCGAGGACATCCGCGACCACCTCGAATCGACGGACAAACACCACGACGTCGTCGCCACGGTGATGAACGAGTCCTCGACCGGCGTTCGCAACCCCATCGAGGAGATCGGCGACATCGTCGCGGAGTACCCGGACACCTACTTCGTCGTCGACGCCGTTTCCGCGCTCGGCGGTGACTACGTCGACATCGACGAGCACGACATCGACGTCATCTTCGCCTCCACCCAGAAGGCGTTCGCCATGCCGCCGGGCCTGGCGGTCTGCGTCGTCAGCGACGACGCCTACGAACGGGAACTGGAGAAAGCGTCGGCGTCGTGGTACGGCGGTTTCCAGCGCACTATCGACTACTACGAGCGGAAGGGTCAGACCCACTCCACGCCCGCCATCCCGGTCATGCTCGCCTACCGCAAGCAGATGAAGCACATGCTCGATGAGGGCCACCGCGTCCGCGACCAGCGCCACCAGGAGATGACCGAGTACGTCCACGACTGGGCGCGCGAACACTTCGACCTGTTCGCGGAGAAGGGGTACCGCTCCCAGACCGTCTCCTGCATCGAGAACACGCGAGGCATCGACGTGGCCGCGACCATCGAGGCGGTCTCCGAGGAGTACGACTTCGTGTTCTCGAACGGCTACGGCTCCCAGCTCGGCGAGCAGACGTTCGACCGATTTCGATCGCTGACCGTTCTCCCGACCGAAACACGTCGTCGCTGCTCTCCGAAGCGGGACCGGAGAACTCGCACGAGAGGCCACGCGCTGCTCGGAGACGCCGCGTTCACGTAGCTGCTCCGCTTTCTCGGAACGCTACTGGTGGCCCGCGTACGCCGCTCGGCAGTGGCGTTAGCGAACGAAGGGCGGTGAGAGGGTGCGAGTCGGTCCCGAGTTCCCCCCTGGCGACTATCCGCTCTCGCGCCAGTCCTCCCGGAGCAGTCCGTAGTGATACGTGTCGACGTACTCGCCGTCGATGAATCGGTCCCGTCGAATCGTCCCTTCCTCTCGAACCCGAGAGATCCGAGCAGGCCCCGAGACGCCTTCTTGAAGTCGTGTGCGACGGCGCCGACGGCCAGGTAGTCGTAGGTCCGGAACACAGCGCAGGCGCTCTGTTCGTCAGGGAAATAGACGCATAACAATGCCCATCCGACGCCGAGCATCGGCTATGGCAACACAACATGGTCGGGACGGTACGATCGCGGGGACGCCGCTGACCGACACGCAGTCGCAGCTCCTCTCGTATCTCCGTGACCGAGTCGAAGGCACCACGTATCTCAAGTCGAAATACGTCGCAACGGAGCTGGGGCTGTCCTCGAAGGAGGTGGGGATCAACATGGGGATCCTCGAAGAGCGCGCGACCGGGATCGAGATCGAACAGTGGGGCCGGTCCTCGAGCACGACGTGGAAGGTGACTGACCGATAGCTCCCGCTCACCCGCGCCGCCCCGAACGGCCGCCCGGCACCGATCCTTCAAAGAGGGTGCCGCCGCGAGGGACGGGTAATGACCGACGAAGCGGCCGAAACCGTCGAGACCAATCCGTACGTCGAGGACCCGACGACGGAGTTCGACCCCGTCGACGCGCTCTCGGAGGACGCGGCCCGCGAGCAGGCCGCCGCCCTCCGCGAGGCGATCCGCTATCACGACCACCGCTACTACGTCGAGAACGACCCGGTGGTCGACGACCGCGTGTACGACGCGCTGTTCTCCCGCCTGCGCGACCTCGAGGAGACGTTCGACATCCAGACCGCGGACAGTCCGACCCAGCGCGTCGGGGGCGCACCGCGGGACGAACTGCCGGACGTAGAGCACGTCGCCACCATGGGCTCGGTCGACCAGGGCGGCGACGCCGACGAGGTCCGCGAGTTCGACCGGCGCGTCCGCGATGGACTCGACGACACCGACTACGACGGCGATATCGAGTACTACTGCGAGCCGAAGTTCGACGGCCTCTCGGTCGAGGTCGTCTACGAGGACGGCGTCTTCCAGCGCGCGGCGACGCGGGGCGACGGCGAGGTCGGCGACGACGTGACGGCGAACGTCCGAACGATCCCGACCGTTCCCCAGCGCCTGCGGGGCAACTACCCGGACTTCCTCGCGGTGCGGGGCGAGATATACATGCCCAAACCCGCGTTCCAGGCGTACAACCGCGAACTCGTCGAGCGCGGCGACGACCCGTTCGCCAACCCGCGCAACGCCGCCGCCGGCACGCTCCGGCAACTCGACCCCTCGGTCACCGCCGAGCGACCGCTCTCGGTATTCTTCTTCGACGTGCTCGCCGGGACCGACTTCGACACCCGCCGGGAGATGCACGAGACGTTTCCAGAGTGGGGACTGCGCGTCTGCGAGAAGACGACTGTCGTCGATGACATCGAGGCGGCCATCGACTACCGCGACGCGCGCCTCGAAGAGCGGGACGACCTCGACTACGAAACCGACGGCGTCGTCGTCTCAGTCGACGACATCGACGCCTGCGACGAACTCGGGGCGACCGCGCGAGCGCCCCGCTGGGCGTTCGCCTACAAGTTCCCCGCTCGGAGCGAACACACGACGGTCCGGGACGTGGTCGTCCAGGTCGGGCGCACCGGGCGACTCACGCCGGTCGCGCTCATGGACCCCGTCCAGGTCGGCGGCGTCACCGTCTCGCGCGCCTCCCTGCACAACCCCGCCGAGATCGAACGACTCGGCGTCGGCGTCGGCGACGAGGTGCGCGTCCGCCGCGCCGGCGACGTGATCCCGGAGGTCGCGGCGGTCACCGACCCCGACGGCGACGGCCACTTCGAGTTCCCCGAGGAGTGTCCGGTCTGTGGCAGCCCTGTCGAACGTGACGGCCCGATGGCCTTCTGCACCGGCGGCCTCGGCTGTCGCGCCCAGCGCGAGCGCTCGGTCCAGCACTACGCCTCCCGCAAGGGACTCGACGTCGATGGAATAGGCGAGGAGCGCGTCCAGCAACTGCTCGATGCTGACCTCGTCTCGGACGTGGCCGACCTCTACGAGCTGACCGTCGACGACCTCACCGACCTGGAGGGCTGGGGCGAGACCAGCGCCGAGAACCTCGTCGCCGAACTCGACGACGCCCGCGAGCCCCCGCTCGCAGACTTCCTCACGGCCCTCGGCATCCCCGAGGTCGGCGCGACGGTCGCCGCCTCGCTGGCTCGCCACTTCGGTACCTTCGAGACAGTCAGGGTAGCCGACGAGGGCGAACTCCAGGCCGTCGACGACATCGGGCCGACGGTCGCCCGCGAGATCCGGGAGTTCTTCGACAGCGAGGCCAACGCGGACGTGCTCGACCGCCTGCTCACACACGTCGACCCGCAGAAGGCCGAGACGTCGACCGGCGGCGCACTGGCCGGGGTGACTTTCGTCTTCACGGGCTCGCTCGACGGCTACACGCGGAGCGAGGCGCAGGACCTCGTCGAACGCACGGGCGGGTCGGCGACCAGTAGCGTGTCGAGCAACACGGACTATCTGGTGCTCGGTGACAATACCGGTCAGACCAAGCAGGACGCGGCCGACGAACACGGCGTGCCGACCCTCGACGGCGTCGACGAGTTCGAGACGAAACTGAGAGAGTACGGTGTCGAGACCGCGGAGTAGAACTCCATCATGGCGCGCGCTTGAGCGCGCTCTTGTGCGCGCGATCGTAGCCGTGCGAGGGATGAGCGACCGCAGGGAG
>PXSD01000076.1:7095-8210 GCA_003023165.1 Halobacteriales archaeon QS_9_67_15
CGAAGCCGCGAGGAAGCGACCCGTGAGCGAGCGTGCCGAGGGCTTTCGGTGGATTCCGTTGTGTGTGGAGGAAATCAATAGTAGCGAGCGGGTCGAGGGCGTTCGTCACCAGCTGTCGAGCACCGTCTCAACAGAGATAGCCGACCAGTGAGAACGAAAATCGAATCCGACCCGAACGCGAACCGCGGTCAGAGGTCGACGCGGTCGAACGTGTAGTAGCTGATCGCGGCGGCGAGTCCGATCCAGAGGAACAGGCTCACGAAGACAGCGGGGTCCGAGAAGTAAACAGGGATCCCCGACCCGGCGCTCTCACAGACGGTGCGGTTGCCGAACACCGTCTGCTGGATCTTCGGGTCGCCGGCGAGCACGTCCGAACAGATCGTCCCCATCGCTTCCGGGCTCTGCTGGAACATGCCGTAGCGGGCGGTCAGCGCCGCGCCCTCTCCCTCGCCGAGTACGGAGTTTGTCAGCGTTTTGTAGGCCTGCGTCGGGCTGAGGAGCTTGACGAGCAGGACGATCTGCCAGCGGAGCGAGCCGGTGATACCGACGTAGTCGGCGAGCAGGTCGCCGACGCTGTTGGCGAGCGAGTTCCAGCCAAAGGAGAGGTAGAAGTAGACGAGCCCCGCGACGGCGAGCGACCGGAGGTTCGTCGACATCGCTCCGGAGATGCTCACGACGAACGCGACCATCACCAGCGTGAACGCGAACGTCAGGACGGTGAACCACGCGAACACGTCGAGTTTGAACTGGAACTGCGAGAGGGCGAAGAACAGCCCCGTGAGCCCGAGCGCGATCAGCAGCGGGACGCCGACGACGGCGCTCCGACCGACGACCTTGCCGATGATCACGTCTCGCCGAGAGAACGGCAGCGAGAGGAGTACCTTCAGCGACCCGCTGACGCGCTCCTCGGAGACCGCCGAGTAGGCGGCGAAGATGACGACGATCGGTACCAGGAGCGTGACGATGTTCAGGTAGAACCGGGAGATGAACAGCTGCATCCCCACCTCCGCCACGTCCTGCCTGATGTTCCCGCCGAAGAACAGCGCCTGTCCCGCCGGGATCAGGAACAGGGCCGTGAAGACGAACGAGAGGACCCACAGCCCCTTCGAGCGGAT
>PXSD01000076.1:8342-17270 GCA_003023165.1 Halobacteriales archaeon QS_9_67_15
CCGCGAGCGGCGGCGGCGGCCGCTTCGAGGTCGGCGCTCGCGACGCTGACGACTAGCCGCGTGCCGGTGTCGGTCGCCGCGCGGAGTCCCTCGACGCTGTCCTCGGCGACGATCTGGCCGTCCTGCAGGATGGCGACCTCGTCGCAGACGGCCTCGACCTGTCCGAGGATGTGCGAGGAGAAGAAGACGGTCGCGCCGCGCTCGTTCTCCTCGCGGACGATCTGGCGCATCAGGCGCGCGCCGTTGGGGTCCAGTCCCGACGACGGTTCGTCGAGGATCAGCAGGTCGGGGTCGCCGACGAGGGCCATCCCGAGGGCGAGGCGCTGTTTCATCCCGCGGGAGTAGCCGCCGGTCTTGCGCTCGGCGTCCTCGAGTTCGAGGCCGACGCGGTCGAGCGTCTCGGTCACGTCGAGGTCGGCGCCCCTGGCCTCGGCGACGAACTCGAGGTGCTGGCGGCCGGTCAGTCGGTCGTAGAGGTCGAACCCTTCGGGGAGGACGCCGAGTCGCTCGCGGATCGCTTCGGAGTCCTCGCGAGCGTCCATCCCGAGGACCGTGGCCGACCCCGCCGTCGGCCGGACGAAGTCGAGGATGATGTCGATAGTCGTTGTCTTGCCCGCGCCGTTCGGTCCCAGAAATCCGAACACGTCCCCGTCCTCGACGGTCATGTTGACCCCCCGTAGCGCGGTCACGTCTCCGAAGCGCTTGGTCAGGCCGTCGAGCTCGATGGCTGGCATGGGCGCTCGTTTTGTGCCCTCCGATATAGGTCTTGATACCTCCCGGACACGTGACGCAGCGCCTACACCTCGTCGTCGGGGTCGTGTTGCTCGGCCATCGCTCGCGCCTGCGTGGCGTAGCGCTCGCGGTCGTCGGCGGCGGGCGTCGCCTCCAGTCGGTCCGGCTCGACGTCGATGGCGGCCGTCGTCGGCTTTCGCGAGAGGAGCTGGAAGGAGAGCTGTTTCGTGACCTGTCGCTCGCCGTCGGGGGTCGCGTACACCAGCGTGACGAGGTTCTCGTCGGGGGTCCGGCGGTCGACCAGCCAGCACCTGACGCTGTCGTCGCTCATACACGCCCGTGGGGCCCCGGCGGGCTTGTACCCGGCGGTCCTCGGGAGGCTCGTCGTCTGCGTCCCCGTCGGACCGGTGTCTCACTGCCGAGTCCAGGCGGGCGCGACCGGTGGTCACCTGGTCCGGCTTCGGAGGATGCGGTCGCGGTATCGACGAATCGTCGACCGAGCGCGCTCGCTCCGGCCCATCCGGACGATGAGCACGCGTTCCGCGAGGAGTGCGACCCCGAGCGCCGCGACGCCGACTGCTCCCGCGTCGAACCCGAGACTCGCGACGGAATCGGCGAACGGTTCGGTCCAAGGGACAGGGGCGTTCAGCGACAGCCACGCGGTCGCGCCGGCGGCGGTGACGAGGCTGAACCCAACCGTCGCGGGGTCGAAGAGGCGGAACCCGAGCGGCTGCTTCCGGAGTGCGTTCGTCTCGACTGTGTGTTGGACCGAGAGCGCGACGGCGAAGGCCCGCTCCAGAGCACCGCTTCGGTGACGCTGACTACCAGCGTCGCTCCGAGCGGAAACCCGACTTCGACCCCGTTGACGGCGAGGTCGGTCAGGAAGTGCACCACCTGCATCCCCGCCATGAGGACGACCACACCCACGGCCACCGGCCGAGAGAGCGGCGGGACGCCGCCGACGAGCGCAAGCCAGAGCTCCAGTGCACCCACCCCGACGCCAGTGAGCGCGACGACCATCAGCCACCGCCCGGCAGTCACCGCTTCAGACGGCAGGTTCCGAACCCTCCCACGCATGCCCGTGCATCGAAATCTCGCTCGCATTAGTTATCTGGAGGCTATCGACCGACAACCTCGGCTTTCCCGGAGCCAGTTTCACGATTGAGGACCGGGGGCACAGATTCAAGAGCGGCGGCGCGCCAGCAACGACACATGTCCGTGCTCGACGGCCTGCTCGACCGCGTTCGCGGCGGCGAGGATCGGGCGTGGGCCGGGTCCGTCGAGGACCTCCTCTTCGACGGCGAGTCGATCAGGCAGCGCGTCGAACTCGACGACGGCAACCGCGTCGTCGTGACGTCCCACCGCCTGCTGGCGTTCACGCCGGGGAGCGACGGCGAGAACTACCACGGCGTCGACCTCCCCAGCGTCGCGGACGTCCGCGCCGGCCACGAGGGCGAGCGGAACCTCCTCTGGCAGGGGAGCCGGACGCTCCTCTACGGCCTCGTCCTGCTCGGAGTCGGCGTCTTCCTCGACTTCGACTCGTTCGTCCCGACCGACGCCTTCCAGCGGACCGGCGCGACCGGCCAGCTCGGGATGGGCGGCCTGCTCGGCCTGCTCCAGCAGTTCCTCGACCTGACCGCACGCATCGACGAGTTCGCCCGGACGATCGGAGCCCTGCTCGTCCTCTTCGCCGTCTTCGTCTTCGCCGTCTACCTGCTGACCCGCGACCGCGTCCTCGTGGTCGGCGTCGCCGGCGACGACGCCGACATCCGCGTCCCCGCTGACGGTGCGACGGTCGACGGGGCGGTTGCGGACCTGGAAGTGACGCTGTTCGGCACCGGTACGACGACCGGAGCGGACGCGGCCGAACGCGCCGACAGCGGGGTGACCGAGACGGGAGCCGCGAAGTCGGACCCGCTCGGTTCGGAGTCCGGTGCGGTCAGGAGCGACGGGATCACCGGCGGATCCGGGTCGAATTTGGTCGACGCAGACGTCCACGTTGAGGAGGAGGGTGCCTCGGAGCCGGCGGGCGGGCAGGGAGCGGGACCGGACGTCCAGGAACGGTAAGCCGAGCTTTCCGGCGGTCCTGACCGTATCGAACACGTGGACCATCGGGCCGTCGGGTCGACCGTCGCCGACACCGCGCGGACACAGGGTTCAAATTCGCTGAGTCGTTACCTTGGGGCGATGGATCCCGACGCCGTCCGGGACCGAGCTGCCGACCTGCCAGCGGAGCCGGGCGTCTACCAGTTCCTCGCCCGCGAGCCGCGCGGCCGGACCGCCCCGACCGCCAGTGACGGCGATGGCGCCGTCGACGCCGACGCGGGCGCGGTCGACGACACCGCCCCTGCCGGCGACACCGCCGGGACCGACGACTCATACGAGCGCGTCCTCTACGTCGGGAAAGCGGTCGACTTACGTGACCGCGTGCGCTCCTACACGGACCCCAGGAGCGAGCGGATCCGGCGGATGGTCGCCGAGGCCGAGTCCGTGGACGTGGCCGTCACGGACACGGAAACGCAGGCGCTCCTGCTCGAGGCCAACCTCATCAAGCGCCACCGGCCGCGCTACAACGTCCGGCTGAAAGACGACAAGTCCTACCCGCTCGTCCAGCTCACCGACCACGAGTTCCCCCGGATCGAGGTCACCTGCTCCGGGCCGTGCGTCGCCGAGACCGGCATCGACGGCGAGGACTACCTCGCCGACGTCGAATTGGTCGAACGCTTCTTCGAGGGTGAGACGGGCGCGCTCGCGGACCCGATCCGCCGCGACATGGAGGCGGCGGCGGGCGACCAGCAGTTCGAGCGCGCGGCCAACCTCCGCGACCGACTCGACGCCGTCGAAGCGCTCCACGGCGAGAGCGGCGGCGCAGTGGCGAGCGACGGGCGACACGAAGACCCCGAGCGCGAACGCGTGATCGACGTCCTCGGCGTCGCGGTCGAGGGCGAGACGGCGACCGTCGCCCGTCTCCACAGCGAGGACGGCAAACTCGTCGACCGCGACCGCCACACCCTCGAGGCGCCCGAGGGCGAGCGGTCGGGTGCAGTCCTCGCCGCCTTCGTCGCCCAGTACTACGCCGAGCGGGAGTTCCCCGACGCAGTCCTCTGCTCGGACCACCCCGACGACCCCGACCTCGCGGACTGGCTCGAACGGGAGGGAGTCAGTCTGCGAGTGCCCGGGGCCGGCCGCGAGTCGACGCTGGTAGACCTGGCGCTCAAGAACGCCCGCAGGCGGGAGCGGCGCGACGACGAGGGCCGCGCGCTGGCCGAGGCGCTCGGGCTCGACTCGCGCGTCGGCCGGATCGAGGGCTTCGACGTGAGCCACGCGCAGGGGAGATCCGCGGTCGGGAGCGACGTGACGTTCGTCGACAGCGACCCCGAGAAGGCGGATTACCGGCGGAAGAAACTCGACGACACGAACGACGACTACGCGAACATGCGCTCGCTGGTCCGCTGGCGGGCAGACAGGGCGGTCGAGGGCCGCGACGAGCGGCCCGACCCCGACCTGTTGCTGATCGACGGCGGCGAGGGACAGCTCGACGCGGCCAGGGACGCCCTCGCCGTCGCCGGCTGGAACGTACCCGCCATCGCCCTCGCGAAAGACGAGGAACTGGTGGTCACGCCGACGAGCGTCTACGACTGGGACGACGACGCATCACACCTGCACCTCCTCCAGCGCGTCCGCGACGAGGCCCACCGCTTCGCGGTACAGTATCATCAGACGCTCCGGGACGACGTGTCGACCGTCCTCGACGACATCGACGGGGTCGGACCGGCGACCCGCAAGCGACTGTTGCGCCGGTTCGGGAGCGTCGAGAACGTCCGCTCGGCCTCCCGCGACGAACTCGAAAGCGTCGGCGGCATCGGGTCGAAGACCGCGAAGACGCTGACAGAGCGGCTGTGACACGACCGCACTTCCGGTCATTTCGCCGCTCGCTGTGGCCGTCGACACGAGTGCACGCTCGATAGAGGCTGCTCGTCGCGGACGTCCGAATACTGTCTGCGGCGTTACGATGGTCGAGCAGTCCGACCAATTCGGCGGGTCAAAACAGTTCCCGTCCAGCGGTCCGGGGTCGCCGTCACCGCGTGTCGGCCCGTCCCGTCGCTCTCGTCCGGAACAGTAAACCCGCCGCTTGCCGTGGAACGCCACAACGCGTGACAGACACTCCAACTCCTGCCGCCGACGAACTGCCGCCCGAAGCGGTCGCGGCCGGGGCACCCGAACGACCCGCCGACGATCCGCAGCTGTTTGCCGTCGGCATCGGCCCGGGCAACCTCGACTATCTCACGCCACGCGGCGAGCGGGCGATCCGCGAGGCCGACGCGGTGGTCGGCTTCGAGACCGTCGTAGACTTCGTCGCGGACCGGATCGACGCCGAACTGTTCGCCTGCGGGTACGACGACGAGGCGGAGACCCTGGCGGCGTTCGCGGAGTCCGTCGCGGACGGGGCGGCCGGGACCGCGGTTCTGATGGGCGACCCCAACTTCTCCGGCTACCAGTTCCTCGGCCGCGTCGAGGCGGCCGTCGACCGCCCGGTCCGGCTGGTCCCGGGTATCTCCTCGCTCCAGATGGCCGCCAGTCGCGCACGCACGCCCATGGAGGAGTCGACGTTCGTGACGCTGCACAAGCGCGGCGACCTGGCCGCCGACCGCGAGCGTCTCCGCGCCGACGTGGGCGAGCGACACTTGCTGGTCCTCCCGCGACCCTACGACGTGATGCCGGGCGACATCGCCGCCGACTTGCTCGAGGCCGGTGCGTCCGAGTCGCTCACTGCACTGATCTACGAACGACTCACCCACGAGGACGAGGCGGTCACCCGGACGTCGCTCGGCGAACTGGCGACGGAAGCCGCTGGGTCCGGCCCCGAGGAGACGCCGTTTTCGGACCTCTCGGTGCTGGTCGTCCGGGCGGAGGCCTCGCACGAGACGACGGAGTCTCCATGAAGGGGTTCGTCATCGGCGGGACGAGTTCCGGTGTGGGCAAGACCGTCGCGACGCTGGCGGTCATCAGAGCGCTCGAAAACGACGGGCTGGCCGTCCAGCCAGCCAAGGCGGGGCCGGACTTCATCGACCCGAGCCACCACGAACAGGTCGCCGGCCGACCCTCCCGGACGCTCGACCGCTGGCTGCAAGGCGAGGGCGGCATCCGACGCAACTACCACCGCGGCGAGGGCGACATCTGCGTCGTCGAGGGCGTCATGGGTCTCTACGACGGCGACGGGTCGAGTACGGCGATGGTCGCCGAGTCGCTCGACCTCCCGGTCGTCCTCGTCGTCGACGCCAGCGCCGGGATGGAGAGCGTCGCCGCCACCGCGCTGGGGTTCCGCGAATACGCCGACACCGCCGGGCGCGACATCGACGTCGCGGGCGTGCTCGCCCAGCGCGCCCACGGCGGTCGCCACACCGAGGGTATCCGCGACGCGCTCCCCGACGACCTCACCGACTTCGGCCGAATCCCGCCGCGCGACGACCTCGAAATTCCGGACCGACATCTCGGCCTCCACATGGGGAGCGAATCACCGCTCGACCCGACCGCACTTGACGCCGCGGCCGAACACCTCGATACGGACCGCCTGCACGCTGTCGCGCGGACGCCACCAGCACCCGACGTGGCCGGATGGGGTGGGCGGGCGACCCAGGCAACGGGAGGGTCTGCCGATTCCGACCGCCCTCGCGTGGCCATCGCCCGGGACGAGGCGTTCTGTTTCGTCTACCCGGCGACGCTCGAACGACTCCGTGCGGGGGCCGAGGTCGTCGCCTTCGAACCGACGGCGGGCGACGACCTCCCGGACTGCGAGGGCGTGTATCTGCCCGGCGGCTATCCCGAGAACCACGGCTCGGCCCTCGCCGAGAGCCCGGCGCTCGACACGCTGGCCGACCGCGCGACCGGCGGCCTCCCCGTCTTTGGAGAGTGCGGCGGCCTGATGGCGCTCTCGCAGTCGCTGACGACGGCCGACGGCGACACTCACGAGATGGCCGGCGTACTCCCCGCAGACGTACAGATGCACGACCGCTACCAGGCGCTCGACCACGTCGAATTGCGAGCCACCGACGACACGCTCACGGCCGCGACCGGGGCGACCCGCAGGGGCCACGAGTTCCACTACTCGACCGCAGACGTCGCCTCGGACGCCAGTTTCGCCTTCGCGGTCGAACGCGGCGACGGTATCGAGGACGGCCGCGACGGCCTCACCGAGTACCGGACGCTCGGCACGTACTGCCACTGCCACCCCGAGAGCGGCGCGTTCGATGGGTTTCTCGACGCGCTGTAGTCTGCCGCCGCGTTCGGCGACCGTCGCGGAGAGCGGCGGCGGTTCGAATCGTCGTTCAGTAGTACACCGCGCGGAGCTCCGGCCCCGCGTCCGCGGACCGAATCCAGTGCGGACTGTCGACGAGAGCCGGTCTCATACTGCCGGCTGTACCTTCGTGAAGATATTCGCCGCCCCCGCGGCGGCGAAATTCGTGACAGACGGACAGCCGGCAGTATCAGTACTTGCTGTCTCGCGCGGGGATACCGATCTGCTCGTCAAGTGCGGCGTCCAGCGCGTCTCGCGTATCGCGCCACTCGAAGAACTCCTCGCGGGTCTCCGGGTAGTTCGCGTAGTGTCGCTCGAGCCTGTCGGCGTAGATCCGGGTCTGCACGAAGTCTCCGAGCGTCGCGAGGACCGCTCGCTTCGACGTGTCGAGTTGCTCGAAGACGTCGTTTCTGTAGAGGTCGACCGCGTTCCGGAGGACGCCGCTCGCGAGGTCGACGGCGTTCGTGATCCCGAACGAGTCCTCCGCCGACGAGACGACATCTGCGATCTCCGTCTCCGGGAGGAGCGCGACGGCCGCTCTGACGTTCTCCATCCCCGCGTTCGCCGCGGCGACGTTGTAAGGGTCCTTCGAGGCGATCGTCGTCCCGAGACCGTGCTCTACGTAGACGAAGTAGTTGTGGGGCCAGAGGTCCGCTTCCGAGACGAACCCGTCCTCGTCCTCGCGGACCGCCCTCGCGCCGTGTTTTCCCGCCGAGAATCCGGTGACGGCCGCGCCGCGGATTCCCTTCCCCGAGATGGGATGCGTGGCCCCCGCGTTACAGCCGACCGTGATGTATCCGGGCGCGACCATCGAGTCGAGCGGCCGCCTGAGTCCGAGCGCCGCGCCGAGTTTGTCCGCAGTGCCGTCGACCTCGGCGTGCTCCGCTCCCTGATACTCCGGTCTGTCCCGGATGTCCTCTCGCAAGCGGTCGACGAGTTCGACCGGTTCCTCGCTCATCTGGAACCCGAGTCCCACGTTGATCTCCCTGGCGGTTCGCGGGAAGTACCAGACGTACCCAAGCTCTTCGAGGGGCTTGCCGACGAGCGCGTTGTCGTACGGGACGTCTTCCGGGGTCACGAGAACCTCCCTGTAGGCAGACCCGAACTGCCGGTACTGCGGTTCCTCGAAAGTCGTCTCGGGCGCAGCGGCGAGTTCGTCGAAATCGACGGCCGCCATGACGGTCGAGAGCGACCCGCCAGCGTCGATCACGAGGTCGGCGTGATAGGTCACGGGCCGGCCGTCTCTGACGGCCTCGACGCCCTCGACCTGCTCGCCCTGGACGACGCCGTTGACCACGGTGTTGAACTCCTGATCGACTCCCAGCGTCGCCGTCTGCCGGAGCAGTTCGCGCCCGAACTCGTACCTGTCGACGACGTTGCTCCCGCTGTCGTACGGCAGGACTTTCTTCACGCCGATATCCTCGTCCCACCACTCGATCTGGTCGATGTTCCCGTCTATCAGGACATCGTCGGTGGCCGCGATGGCGGTCATGTCGATCGGCCCGGGGTACAGGTCCGGGTCCGTCGGGCTCTTCATCGCGTCGCCACAGGCGATGTGGCCCGCCTTCGCCTCCGATTTCCGCTCTATCTGTACGACGTCGGCCCCCTGGTCCGCGGCCGTCGCGGCCGCGAAACATCCCGCAACGCCACCCCCGACGACGACGATCTCGTAGGACTCCGACTGAGATGCTGCACTGGAACTCCCGGTGGCGCTGTCCATTCACCGGTCGTTGGGTCTTCACCGGCTTAAATAGATGAGTTCGTCCCGGGGAACGTATCTGACGGCTGACAGCCACCGGACGCTCTCACAGTCCGGGACCCGCTGGCGAGTTCTACTCGGTTGCGGTCGAGTAGTGACCGAACTGAGGAGATCTCTACCAGGGATCCAGAAGCGACGGGAA
>PXSD01000077.1:0-815 GCA_003023165.1 Halobacteriales archaeon QS_9_67_15
GTTGAAGAGGGTGATCAGTTCCGCCGGGGGCAGGCCGAAAATCGCGACGACCGGTGCGAGGATCATCACGGCCAGTCGTTCGAGCGCGGTGTCCGGTCGTACCCGCGCGTGAAGCGCGATAGCACCGACAGCAACCGCCGTCGCGGCGACCAGCGCGAACCACTCCCTGACGGTGAGCAGTTCGATGAACACCACGAGGAACCCGCCGGCGACGAGACTACAGACGACGGGGAGGCCCGACGCGATGTAGGCGACCTCGCCCGCGGGCTCGTCGAGCGTGTAGTAGTAGAGCGCCAGCCCGCCCAGGGGGACGAGGACCGTCCCGAGGTAGACGAGAACCCACCCGAGATCGGCCGAGAGCGGCCGAAACGCGTCGTTTGCCACGAATACGAGCAGGACGAACACCGAGACGATACCGAGCGCCGTCGCGCCCAGCGAGAGGTACTTGAACGCCAGACCGCGCTGCTGGGACACCTGCCTGCTCCCTGCGTACCAACTGCCGCTCGCACCGTCCCTGTTGTCGGTCGCGTCTCCGGTCGCCATCAGACGGTCACCTCGTCGGTCAGTGCTCGTTCACTTCGGCGGTCAGCGGCCGTTTCTACGGTCGTCATCAGTCGTACTCCTCCCTGTAGTGGGCCGCGACGCGATTGCTCGCGAGGTTCATGAGGAAGGTGATCGCGAACAGCGTCAGGCCGATCGCGAACATGCTCTTGAAGCCCGGGCCGCTGACGTTGTCCGCGCTGTTGATCTGAACCATCGCAGCGGTCATCGGCTGGTTGCCCTGCCAGAGGTTCGACAGCGGCTCGGAGAAGTCG
>PXSD01000077.1:947-16235 GCA_003023165.1 Halobacteriales archaeon QS_9_67_15
ACCGTAAACGACTGTCGGGATCCCCGCCAGGATCTCGAGTCCGGGCTTCAGTACTGACCGGGCGCGGTCGCTGGCGTACTCGCTCAGATAGACCGCAGCGAGCACGCCGGTCGGTAGTGCGAACAGCGCGGAGATGACGGTCACCAGCAGTGTCCCGCTCAACAGCGGGAGCACGCCGAACTGCCCGCGGCTCAACAGGAACTCCGTTCCGAAAAAGAACGACGCCGGATCGACGAGCCTGAAGAAGTCGATCGCGTCCCGCGCGAGCAGAGCGACGATGCTGACGGTCACCAGTATCGAGACGCCGGCACAGAGAGCGAGGATATATCGGTACAGTCGCTCGCGTGCGGCGCGCCCCGACGGCCGGGACGTGATCTCGGGGTCCGGTGTCTCGGTACTCATCTCGTCTCTCCTGGTCCAGCCATTGCGATATCTCGATTACCGACCGGCGGCCTCGTCAAGCTTTTCGAGGTTCGAATCGCGCATGTCGACGCTCGACGGGACGTAGCCGATCTCCTGGACGATCTCGGTCTCGGCTTGCGTGAGATAGAAGTTCATGAACTGGTAGAAGTTCTCACGTTCGAGCGAGGACTTCGCGGCGTAGATGAACAGCGGTCGCGCCATCGGGTAGGAGCCGTCCTTGGCGTTCGCGAGGCTCGGTTCGGAGGGTTCGTCGCCCTCCTCCGCTGCGATCTTGACAGCCTTCACCTGGTCGGAGTTGGATTTGTAGTAGGCGTAGCCGAAGTAGCCCATCGCGTGCGGGTTGTCGCGGATACCCTGAACGATCTGCTCGTCCTCCTCCGTGGGCTGGTGCTGGGCGGTGTGATTGTAGTCCTCACCGACGACGTTCGCGTTGAACCAGTCGTAGGTACCGGAGGTTTCGGCCGGACCGTACAGGGCGAACTCCTCGTCGGGCCACTCGTCGCGCACGTCCGACCACATCTGAGCACCGTCTTCGCGCCAGATCTGAGACAGTTCGTCGAAAGTTATGCTGTCGACCCAGTCGGCGTCGTTGTTGACCGCCATCGTCAGCGCGTCGCCCGCGATCTCGAACTCGACCGGTTCGACTCCGTTGCTCGAACACATCTCGGTCTCGCTGTCCTTGATCGGGCGCGACGCACCATTAAGGTCCGAATCGCCGGGACAGAACCAGTTCTCGAAGCCGCCACCGCTCCCCGTGGAGTCGACGGTGACGTTGACTTCGGGGTGTTCGTTCATGAACTCTTCCGCCATCCGGTCCGAGATCGGGAAGACCGTGCTGCTCCCCTTGACGATGATCTCGCCGGAGAGCTGGTCGCTACCGCCGCTCGTGGTGTCTGTTTCGCTGCCACCGTCCATTCCGTCGTCCCCGTCACTACCGCCACTGCCATCGCTTCCGTCACTACCGTCACTACCGTCACTGCCATCACTGCCGTCGCTGCCGTCGCCACCACTGTTGCCGTCCCCTTCCTCATCGCTCGTACACCCGGCGAGCGCGACCGCTCCCGCTGCACCAGACGCAAGTATGAATTTTCTACGTGTTACGTCGTTTGCCAGACGCTCAGAGTCCTGCGTCATCAACTCAATAGAGTCGGGACCGTACTAAACGGGTTTATATGAGTGGTACATTCCAAGAAATACCCATATAGATTTGAACTGTCGGAACAGCTTGTGAGCGTACGACACATACTCATATGTAGTCTATATAGCATATATGTCCGTATTCGAACATCAGACGGTGCGGTCGCAGGGCCAGCGTAGCCGTCGGAGCGCGCCGTGTACCGGACGAATTCGGACGCTCAGCCGTCTACCGGGATGAAGTCCTCGGGGTGGTCGTGTTCGAACGTGGCGAGGTGGGTCCCGTCGAGCAACTCGACGTGCGAGCAGAGGACGCCCGCCGACCGGGCGGCGTCGGCGAGGTCGCTGGCGGGACTGCCGGTCAACGCCGAGGCGATCGACGACGCCGTCGACGAACTGCTCGGCGACCGGTCGCTCCCCGGCGGGGCACAGGCGGCCGTCGACGAGGCGGTCGACCGAAGGAAAGCCGGCGACGACCGCGAGGCCGCCGAGCGCCTCCGCGAGACCTTCGGCTCCCGGTGTGACGCCGAGGAACCCGGGACCTACGCGACGGGCGACGGCGAGAACCGCTGTTTCCGCTCCGAAGACGACTACCGCGGCGTCGCCGAGACGATCGCCGCCAGAGGACACGGCGACGGGGAGTAGTCGACGGCCCGCGCTGGTCCCACGACCGGAGGAACAGATGTATACGAATCCCCGTCCTGTCCTCTCTCAATGAGCGAGTCGGACGGTCCCAAACAGGTAGACGACCCGGACTACCACAGCGAGAACCACACCGCCGCCCAGACCTGCGGGTGGACGGCGAACTCGCTGCGCGGAGAGGGCAAATGCTACAAGTACGCGTTCTACGGGATCGAGTCCCATCGCTGTATTCAGATGACGCCGGTCGTCAAGTGCAACGAGCGCTGTGTCTTCTGCTGGCGCGACCACGCGGGCCACGCCTACGAACTCGGCGACGTGGAGTGGGACGACCCCAGCGCCGTCGCCGACGCCTCGCTGAAACTCCAGAAGAAGCTCCTCTCCGGGTTCGGCGGCAACGAGGAAGTGCCCCGCGAGCGCTTCGAGGAGGCGATGGAGCCGCGACACGTCGCCATCTCGCTCGACGGCGAACCCTCCCTCTATCCGTACCTCCCGGAACTCATCGAGGAGTTCCGCGACCGTGACATCACGACGTTCCTCGTCTCCAACGGGACGAAACCCGACGTGTTGGCGGAGTGTGACCCCACGCAGTTGTACGTCAGCGTCGACGCGCCCGACCGCTGGACGTTCGACGACACCGTGAAGCCCGTCGAGGACAACGCCTGGGAGCGGCTGATCGACACGCTGGACGTGCTCGCCGAGAAAGACGAAACGCGGACGGTCCTCCGGACGACGCTCGTCAAGGGCAACAACATGCACCACCCCGAGTGGTACGCCTCGATGTTCCAGCGAGCGGATCCGGACTTCATCGAACTGAAGGCGTACATGCACGTCGGCCACTCGCGCGGACGGCTCGACCGCGACTCGATGCCCGAACACGAGGAGGTCCGCGAGTTCACCGAGGACGTGATGGAACACATGCCGGAACACGACTACCTCAACGACGTGCCCGTCTCGCACGTCACCCTCCTCTCGAAGACCGAGGACACCTGGGTGCCGAAGCTCCGGAAGGACAGCGAGTTCTGGGCACGGGACCCCTACGCGGAAGTGAGCGAGTAAACTACCCCGCCCTACTCGCTCTCTCGAGCCTTGCGGTCCGTGGTCACTCCTTGAGGGCGGAGGCTCCGCGCTACCGCTTGCTGAACCGCTCCGTCTCGTCTAACTCCCGACCGGGAGGTGCGTCCCGACTCGTTCGAGCGCATCCAGTCTGGTCACCTCTCCCGAGCTATCCGGGACCGTCCACGTCTCCAGCCCGGGGAGCGCGTCCCGGAGTCTCGCCATCGACTCCTCCTGGACGGCCTGCTTCCCCCGACAGCGGTCGCAGTCGCCCGCGTCGTCGATCACCTTGTTGACGACGAGCGTCGTCACCGGTACGTCGAACGCTCGCAGTTGCGCGACCAAGCGCTCGCTTTCGCGGACGGCCATCGTCTCGGGGACGGTGACGACGCGGAACGCCGTGCGCTCGGGGTCGCACAACACCCGACCGACGCGCTCCATCCGCTCGCGCGTCTCGGCGAACTCGTCGGGACCGTCGCGGCGTTTCGTCCCCATCGGACCGAACATCATCGTCCGGGCGGCGTCGACCTTCCGGCGGACCTGGTCCCGCAGGTCCAGCGCCGTCGCCAGCCCGCGGTCCATCACCGACGGGAGGTCGAGCAGCCTGAGCGTGTGGCCGGTCGGTGCGGTGTCGAAGACGACCCGGTCCCACCGGTGGGCGTCGAGGTACGTCGCCAGCCCCTCCAGCGCGGCCAGTTCGTCGCTCCCCGGCATCACCCCGGAGGTGAACAGGTCCGCGATCTCCGCCTCGTCCATTCGGAGCCCGGCGTCGGCGAGTTCCTCGGCGAGCGCCTCGAACAGCGACCGATAGCGGTCGACCCCCGTCTGTGGGTCTGCCTCGACGCCCCAGAGGTTCTCGCGGACCGCCATGGGTTCCCCACTGATCTTCGTCTCGACCGCGTCGGCCAGCGAGTGGGCGGGGTCCGTCGAGACGACGAGCGTCTCGTGGCCGTCCTCGGCGAGTCGAAGTCCCGTCGCGGCCGCGACCGTCGTCTTGCCGACGCCACCCTTGCCACCGTACAGGACGAACTCAGTCATCGACTGTCGTTCGGCCCGCGTTGACATAACTTCACCAGCACACCCGTCGGATACCGCCGACCCACCGAACGGCCACTTGGTCCGGGAGAGCGGCCGTACACCGCTCTCGGACGCCGATACCGGCCGGTTCGACGGCTCGGCGAGTCGCTTATCAAACCCCGGTCGCGTAGCCCCTGACATGGGAGTACTTAACACACTCTCCGACGCGCTGTCGTCCGGGGAGCGCGGAGCGAACCGATACCGCTGTCGAGACTGCGGCCGGCAGTTCGCCTATCCCGCGGAGTTAGACGAGCCCGACTGCCCGTACTGCAACGCCCCGACGCTCGAATCGTTCGACGCGCGATGACTGGTGGAGCCGGCGAGCGGTCGAGGCAGCCGTAGCGGAGTCGACGACTGGAACGGCTAAAATGGCCGGAAACTCTCCTGTAGAGCCCTCAACTGCCGAAACACCGGTCGACAGCCAAGCCGACGCCGTTATAACGCACGGCTCCGAACTTCGTACACTCGCCGCGCGACCGACGAGAACTTCGCACAACTCACGCACTGTTCCACTTCTGAGATGCGTTCCACATTCGATATACTTATCGGCCGGTAGCTGTTAGTGAGGAGCATGACAGGAGTCACGGCGTCGTCGGCCGGGCACGCCGAGCTGGCGACGTTGAAGGCGCTGGCGCTGCAGGGCGGGCTCGACGGCGACCAGAAGGTATCGTGCTCGGCACTGGCCGAGCGACTCGACGCGTCGACGCAGACGGCCTCGCGACGGCTTCAGCGGCTGGAGGAGGCCGACCTCGTCGAGCGCGAAATCGTCAGCGACGGGCAGTGGGTGACGGTGACCGCCACCGGACAGCGCGTACTCCAGCGCGAGTACACCGACTACCGACGCATCTTTGAGCGCGACGCGAGCGTCGAACTCCACGGCTCGATCACCAGCGGGATGGGCGAAGGTCGCCACTACATCTCGCTCCCGGGCTACATGCGCCAGTTCGAGGAGAAGCTCGGCTACGAGCCGTTCCTCGGGACGCTCAACGTCGAACTGACCGACGAGAGCGCCCGCGAACGCGGGCATCTCACTTCCTTCGAGCCGATCACCGTCGAGGGGTGGGAGGACGACGAACGGACGTACGGGCCGGCGTACTGCTATCCGGCGTCGCTGTCGGCCTTGACCGCATCTTCGCCGTCAGTCAGCCAGGAGAACGTCTCGATATTCCGGACGACGGGCGGTTTGCCGCCGGCCACGTACGCCGAGGCGATGAAGAACAGGAAGACGCTCCGCGACGAACTCGCCCTCGAAGACGGTTCCGCACTCACCATCCATGTCTCCGAACAGCGATAGCATGACCGGCGACGCATCGACCGCGGCGGCCAGCGTCGAACGCGCGACCGACGCGCTCCGGCGCGGCGACCCGGTCCTCGTCCACGACGCCGCCGACCGCGAGGGCGAGACCGACCTGATCTACCCCGCAGGTGCCGTCACGCCCGCGGCCGTCCGGCAGATGCGCAACGACGCCGGCGGTCTCGTCTGCGTCGCGCTCGGGGACAGCGTCGCCGCGACGTTCGACCTCCCCTACGTCCGGGACGTGCTCGACCACCCGGCCGCCGCCGCCCACGAACTCGGCTACGACGACCGCTCGTCGTTCTCGCTGACGGTGAACCACCGCGACACCTACACCGGGATCACCGACGAGGACCGCGCGCTGACGATCACCGAACTCGCCGCCGCCGCGGCCGACCCCGCCGGCACCGACTTCGCGAGCGAGTTCCGCGCGCCCGGTCACGTCCACGTCCTCCGGGCCGCACCGGACCTGCTCGCCGACCGCGAGGGCCACACCGAACTCGCGCTCGCACTCGCCGGTGCGGCGGACCGCCCGCCCGCGATGGTCGTCTGCGAGATGCTCGACGACGACACCGGCGGCGCGCTCTCGCCCGCCGCCGCCCGCAACTACGCCGACCGCGAGGGACTGGTCTACGTTGAGGGCGCGGCCATCATCGACCGTCTCCGGTAGCGGCGCAGTCGGCCGCGTCTCGGACCGAGGGGCGGCGACCGTCCGCGATTCGACCGGGGCGAGCGGACCGTGCCCGACCTTTTTGACGCGCCCGCTCGCGGTCCCGGTATGTCGATCAGGCAGGGATTCATGGTCGAACACCCCGGTCCGTACCGACCGGCGTTCGAGGTCGCCGCGGACGCGGGGTTCGACTACCTGGAACTGAACATGGAAGTCCGGTTCTCGCCGGGGTCGGTCGACCCCGAGGCGGCGCGAGCGGCCGCCGACGAACACGACCTCGACCTCGTGGTCCACCTCCCCTACACCGTCGACATCGGGTCGCCACACGAGCACGCTCGCGAGGGGGCAGTACGAGCGATCGAGTCCGCCATCGACACGGCGCGTGCGTTCGGTGCAGACAAGGGAATCGTCCACGCGCGGTCGCTCGCCCGTCCGTTCCACTGGGAGGAGTCCCGCGTCGTGGACGGTATCTACGAGTCTATCCAGCGCCTCCACGAGTACGGCCGAGACCGGGGATTCACGGTTTGCGCCGAGAATCTCAAGGGCGATTTCGTCGACGTGGCCGACTTCCCGGCGCTGTTCGACGCGACCGACGCCGCGATGTGCCTGGACACGGGCCACGCCTCCGTCTCCGGCTACGCCGGCGCTGACCAGGCCGAGTTCCTCCGCGAGTACGGCGACCGCGTCGCGCACGTCCATCTCAACGACACGCGGGTCGAGGAGGAGGACGAACACCTCCCGGTCGGACTGGGGTGCGTCGACTTCGCTCCCATCGCTCGTGCGCTCGTCGAGACGGACTGGAGCGGGACTTGCACCCACGAGGTGCTCCGGTTCGACGACGAGTTCGGGTACGTCCGCGAGGGCAAGCGCCACTTCGACGCGCTGCTCGATGCGGTCTGAGCCGCGAACGCCGTCTCGACACGGCCCGGACCGTCCGGTGTCACACCGACCCACGGACCGTCAACACTCTTACCAGCGGGGTGACAAGGTTCGGTATGCACCGCGAGCGCGACACCGGACGACCGACAACGTATAAATCGCCGGCGGTCGTCATCGAGGGGTACGACCAATGAGCGAGCGCCCAGAGATGTTCCAAGGTGTCGACGAACTCTGGATGGACGGCGAGTTCGTCGAGTTCGACGACGCACAGATCCACGTTCTCACCCACGGTCTCCACTACGGGTCGGGGGTCTTCGAGGGCGTGCGCTGTTACGACACGGTCGACGGCCCCGCTCTCTTCCGCTGGGAGGAGCACCTCGAACGGTTCTACCAGTCCGGTAAACCGTACGACCTCGAGATCCCCTTCGAGCCCGAAGCGCTCACCGAGGCGACCGTCGAACTGGTCCGTCGCGAGGAGCTCGAATCCTGCTACATCCGCCCGATCGCCTTCTACGGCTACAACTCGCTGGGCGTGAGCCCCGGCGACTGCCCGACCCGCGTGGCCATCGGTGCGTGGCCCTGGGGTGCCTACCTCGGCGAGGACGCGCTGGAGAACGGCGTCGACGTGATGGTTTCCTCGTGGCGCAAACACGCCTCCCAAGGAGGGCAACGTCGCCGAGGGCCCCGGCGAGAACCTCTTCCTCGTCCGCGACGACGAGATCTACACGCCCGGCCTCGCGGAGTCGATCCTCGACGGGATCACGCGCCGCACCGCTATCGAACTCGCCGAGGACATGGGCTACACCGTCCACGACGACGCGACCGTCTCGCGCGGCGAACTCTACACCGCCGACGAGCTCTTTTTCACCGGCACCGCCGCGGAGGTCACGCCCATCCGCAGCGTCGACGATAACGTGGTCGGCGAGGGGACGAAAGGCCCGGTCACCGAGGACGTCCAGTCGCAGTTCTTCGACCTCGTCGAAGGCCGCCTCGACGGCTACGACGACTGGTTCACCGACGTCTGATCGGACCGATGCCGGACGTGGCTCGAACGCCACGCCCGTCGACTGCTTGCAATTGACGGGCTCCCCGGACCGCTCTCTGAGCGGCTCTCGACCGCGATATTCCGGCGTTCGGCGGTCACGGGGTAAACAATTAGGGGCAACGGTCAGGGTATCCTCGTCCAATATCAGGTGTACATGACGAGTTCCTTCCGGAGTCACGTCCAGCCCGTACCGTGTGGCGAAGCCGATCCGGTGGCGGGGGGACGACGATGGCACTGACGACGCGGTTGCGGTCAGTGTTAAACGACGCGTGCGAGCGGGCGACGGGCGCGGGGACAGACGAGGGACTGTCGGGGCACACGCGCGCGGGCAACACCGGTCCGCACGCGTCCCCGAACACGACTCTGTTCGAGTGTCCCGCCTGTGAGAACGTCTACGTCGCCGTCGAGAAGTCCACCTGTTCGGACTGCGACACTCCCGTCGAAGAGGTCGCTGCGACCCTCTCCGGCGACCCCGAGACGTGACCGCGTGAGCGGCCGGCAGGAACGGAGGCAGTGTCTCACGACCGACGACAGTGCCCGCGAGCGAGGCGACCGGTCATACGGATTATTGTAGCGATTTACCGGTACGCGCCGACCCCGGGCTTCCACCCGCTCCAGCGCCTCACGGGTCGCGCGGAGCTCCGAGACCAGCTCGTCTAACTTGTCGGCGCTGGCGGCCCGTCGGGCGCGGCCGGCGCGCTCGCCGCCGCCGCCGGTGCCGTCGCGGCCACCGCGTCCGCCACCGAACTCCCGCTGTACTGTCGAGACCTGCTCACGCACGGCGCGCGCGTCCTCGATGTCGCTGAACGAGATGTCCGCGCCTGCGCTCCCGGCGGTGCTGACCTCGATGGTCCCGAACCCGAGCTGTTTGCCCCAGAACGACTGGGTGAACTCCGTGTTCTGGATGCGGTCGAGGTCGACGCTCTCGATGTTCGTCGACAGGACCCCCTGTTTGACGTACAGCGACCGGTTCGTGACCACGTAGTCGGTGTGTTTGATACCGAGATACGAGAACGGTACGGCGAGGAGGACGAGAATCCCGACCAGAAACGGGATCAAAAGAATCCCCGTCACGACGGTGCCGACCAGCCGGAGCGTCGTCGGCTCGCCGACCCACACCACCTCCTCGTCCGGCTCCAGCGAGAGCCACTCCGAGACGTCGTAGTCGGTCGCCTCCGTGGCGCGGTCGACGACAGTGGCGTCAGCCCCGTCGGGAGCGGTGTCGGCGTCGCTCCCGCCAGCACCGTCGGCTCCGCCGCCGGTCGGTCTACGGTCGCCGCTCATACGTTCTCCTCCATGCGTTCGGCGACGGCGCGGAGCCCTCTGGCCTCGCTCAGGAGCGCGTCGACCGTCCGGTCGTCGAGCCCGTCCGCAACCGATGCCGGTGGTGACTCGCCGTCGCTCGCACCGCCGGCGCGGACCTGCTCCTGCAGTCGGTCGCGGAACGTCTCGGGGTCGTCGAGGTCGGCGACGACGAGGTCGGAGCCGCCGCTCCCGGCCGTCGAGACCGCGACCGTCCCGTAGTCGAAGAGGTTCCCCCGCACGTCCTTGTGGAGCGTCGTGTTCTGGACGCGGTCGACGCCGACGTTCGTCACCGTTTCGGAGAGAACCCCCGTCTTCCGGTAGATCCGCCTGTTTGTCAGCACGTAGTCAGTCCTGTTCACCTTCAGGTACGCGACCGTCACCGACGTGACCTGGAGGAGAGCGACCACGACAGCGGCCCCCCACACCAGCGTGGTCGTGTACTGTGGGAGGCCCCAGACGGCCGGGTCGACTTCCAGACTGACGTAGACTGCCACGGCGGCGGCGACGACCGTCACCACGACCGCGCGAGCGACGGTGTCCGCGATCCGCCAGATGCGTGGTTCCCCCGCCCAGACGACCGCCTCATCCTCGTCGAGCGAGAGCCACTCGTGTTCTGTCATATCCCGTCCGTGGTACTGTCGGACGAATAAAACCACTGGAGCGTGGCCGGTGCGTTCGGGTGCCGAACGGTCCGAACTACCCTCAGATGTCTATCGAGCCGGCCCCGAACGCCGGGTCGATGTCGACGCTGTCGACGGTCGCGGTGGTCCCCCCACCGAGCGTCGAACAGCTCGAGAGACAGACGAGCCCCACCAGCAGGAGTCTCAGCACCTGGGCACGTCGCATACTCCGACGAACTGCCGACACTCCTGTACTCGGTTTCGATTTTCGGCGGCGCTCCGGGGCTACCGCCGCGCTACCGCTCGCGGGACTGGCCGACGAGGAAGCCACAGCCGGCGCTCACCAGGACGACGCCGCCGACGAGGAGGGCGCTGCTCCCGGTCGCAGTGCCGAGAACGACCCCGGCCCACGCGATTCCGAAGACCCCGTGCGCGAACGCGAACAGACGCCGCCCGCGTCGATAGAAGACGACGGCACCGAGTCCGAAACCGAGCGCGAGGACGACCGCCGAGAGGGCGACCGGTCGCACCCGCAGGTCGCCGACCGGGACCGGCCCGACGAGCGGTTCGAGCAGGAAGAGGAGGCCGGCGACCCCGACGAGCGTGCCGACGGCCGCCGGGCCGGCTTCGACGTCCAGCGCCGCTCTCACGCCGCCGACTCACCTCGACGTCCGAGTCGTCCGACGGCCGGTCGACGCGAGCGGGAGGGGGCGATGACGGACACGCCGCTCGCTTGGGGCTGGTCCGGCATGAACGACCGGGTCACCCGGTCGCTCCGGCGCTGTCGCCACCGGCACGGGTCTCGCCGACTGGCCGACTCGCCGGTGTGGCGGTACTTTTTTGCGTCACAGACGGTATCGCCGGTCAAATCTGCGTCCGCCCGACGCTGTCGGCTGTCGGCCGCCGACATCTCGGACGCGCCAGGCGTCGACGTCGTCGTCCCGGACTCGACGCTGCACGTCACGCAGCACTACACCTGGGGCGGCGAGTGACCTGTCGGGCAGAGTCACGGAAACGACGAAAAACGAAGTGGGCGCCGATGCGGCCGTTAGGCCATTTTCTCTCCGTTTTTGCGATTTAATCGCGAAAGCGAGAGACGGTCTCTACGCCAACTCTTCGATGCTCGCGATGATCTCGTCGGCGTACTCGTTGGTGCCGAGCTTCTCGGCGTCGTCGAGCTGTCGCTCGAGGTCGTAAGTGACCTTGCCGGCGGAGATGGTCTCCTCGACGGCGTCGCGGACGAGGTCGGCGGCGTCCTTCCAGCCCATGTAGTCGAACATGAGGCGGCCGGAGAGGGTCATCGCGGTCGGGTTGGCCATGTTCTGGCCGGCGCGCTTGGGCGCGGAGCCGTGGACCGGCTCGGCGAGCACGCGGGCGTCACCGAAGTTCGCGCCGGGCGCGATGCCGAGGCCGCCGATCTGTGCGCCGGCGGCGTCGGAGAGGTAGTCGCCGTTGAGGTTCGGCATCGCCATGACGGAGAACTCGTCGGTGCGGAGCTGTATCCACTGGAGCATCGCGTCGGCGAGGCGCTCCTCGACCATGACGGCGTCCTCCGGGATGTCGACTTCGTCTTCGGTCTCCCAGAGGGAGTCGGGCGCGGCGAAGACCTCCTCGTCGGGGTACTCCTCCTCGGCGACTTCCATGCCCCACTCGCCGAACTGGCCCTCGGTGAACTTCATGATGTTGCCCTTGTGGATGAGGGTGACTTTGTCGCGGTCGTGCTCGATGGCGTAGTCGATGGCCTTGCGGACGAGGCGCTTTGACCCGAACTCGGTGATCGGCTTGATGCCGATGCCGATGGGACCGTCGTGCATCGTCTCGTCGAAGCCCATGTCCTCCTCGACGAACTCCTTGACCTGCTCGACCTCCTCGGTGCCCTGCTCCCACTCGATGCCGGCGTAGACGTCCTCCGTGTTCTCACGGAAGGTGACCATGTCCATCTCCTCGGGCGACTTCATCGGCGACGGAACGCCGTCGAGGTAGTAGGTCGGTCGGACGTTCGCGTAGAAGTCCAGCGTCTGGCGCAGCGCGACGTTCAGCGAGCGGAAGCCGGCGCCGACGGGCGTCGTCAGCGGGCCCTTGACGGCGACGCGGTGCTCGTCGATGGCGTTGACGGTGTCATCGGGGAGGTTTTCGTCGTACTTCTCGCGGCCGGACTCCCCGGCGTAGACGCGCATCCACGAGATCTCCCGACCTGTGGCGTTCGCGGCGGCCTCGAGGATCCGCTGTGCGGCCGGACCGACGTCCGTCCCGATCCCGTCGCCGTGAATGATCGGGATGATCGGTTTCTCCGGCACGTCAAGCTCGTCGGCGTCCTCGTCGACCACTTCGATCCGCGTTCCCTCAGACGGCACCTCGACCTTGTCGTACTCGTATCCCATACCGCGCCTTTCTTGATTCGGGACTAAAGGACTGCCGTTTTACCTGAACGATTATTTCCGCCAGGACCGGCGCTCTCACCCGAATTTGTTCGGAATCGTCGAACAGATTTCGACGATGCCCGAGTGCCGTGTCGACGATCCACGCAAGTCACGGCGTGGCACCGAACTTATGCCCTCGGCGCGGACAGGGACGGGTATGCAGATCATCGCCCACGGCGGGGCGGGGCGAGGCCGTCGCCTGCGGAACCGACGAGGACGACCCGGTCGCGGCGGTCTGTGCGGCGGTGCGCGTCCTCGAAGTCGACCCGGCGTTCAACGCCGGGGTCGGCGGCGCGGTCCAGAGCGACGGCGTCGTCCGAACCGACGCGGGACTGATGACCAGCGACGACGGCGTCGGCGCTGCGAGCGCGATGCCCGGCGTCTGCCACGCCGTCGACGTAGCCCGCGCGGTCATGACGGAGACGCCCCACGTCATGCTCGCGGGCGAGCGGGCCGTCGCCTTTGCGGAGGTCGTCGGCGTCGAGACGGAGATCGACCTCTGGGCCGACCGCACGCGCGAGCGCTGGGCCGAGACCGATCCGCCGACCGGCGACCTCGCGGCCCACCTCCAGTGGGTCCGCGACCACTTCGGCGACGAGGACGCGGACGCCGACGAGAGTGCGGACACACTCGCCGGAGCGACGGCGGACCCGCACGACCACGACACCGTCGGCGCGGTCGCCTGCGACGGCGACACTGTCGCGGCCGCCACCTCGACGGGCGGGCGCTGGGCCGCGCTGTCCGGTCGCGTCGGCGACGTCCCACAGGTCGGAGCCGGGTTCTACGCCTCGGGCGCGGGCGGTGCGAGCGCGACCGGTGCCGGCGAGGACATCGCACGCGAGGGACTGGCCCGCCACGCCGTCGAACTGCTCGAACGGGGTGCCGACGCCGAGACCGCGGCGACGCTCGCGATCGACGAGTTCGACGACGCGGTTCCCGGCGACGCCGGCGTCATCGTGCTCGATTCCGACGGGGCGGCCGGCGAGGCCTACAACAGTCCGGCGATGCAGACGGCGCGGTCGGTGGCGTGAACGCCGGTGGCGGCCGCCGTTCGGTGACACGGAAACACTTTCAGCGCCCGGCGCAAATCAGCCTCCATGAGCGACGTGGACTTCGAGTCCGAGCAGTACGAGAACTGCCGAGAGGCCGGCGAGATCCTCGCACAGGTGCGCGACGAAGCCGCAGAGCGCGTCGAGGTCGGAACGGGGTACCTCGAGATCAGCGAGTGGGCCGAGGACCGCATCCGCGAGCTCGGCGGCGAACCCGCGTTCCCGGTGAACGTCAGCGTCGACGAGGAGGCCGCCCACGGCGCAGCCGGCTCCGACGACGACCGCACTATCGGTGAGGACCTCGTCAAACTCGATCTCGGCGTCCACATCGACGGCTGGCTGGCGGACACCGCCGTCACCGTCGACCTCGCCGGCGAGGCCGAACTCACCGAGGCCGCCGCCGAAGCGCTGGACGCCGCCCTCGATGTCGTCGAACCCGGCGTCGAGACCGGCGAGATCGGTGCGGCCATCGAGGACGCCATCGAGGGGTACGGCTACAACCCGGTCGTGAACCTCACCGGGCACGGGCTGGGCCGCTGGGAGCAGCACACGACGCCGAACATCCCCAACCGGGCCGTCGAGCAGAGCACCGAACTCGAAGTCGGAGACGTGGTCGCCGTCGAGCCGTTCGCCACCGACGGCGGCGGGAAGGTCCAGGAGGGCAGCCACGAGGAGATATTCGCGCTCGAACGGGAAGGGTCGGTCCGCGACCGGACCGCCCGTCAGGCCTTAGAGCAGATCACCGAGGAGTTCCGGACGCTTCCGTTCGCCGCCCGCTGGCTGGACGTTCGCCGCCCCGAGATGGCGCTGCGCCGTCTTCAGCGCCAGGACATCGTCCACGGCTACCCCGTCCTCAAGGAGGAGGACGGCCGGATGGTCAGTCAGAAGGAACACACCGTCATCGTGACCGAGGACGGCTGTGAAGTGACGACGAGAAGCCGGTAACGCGGTCGACCGCGAGCGACCGGCGGGAGCGAGCGGCTTTTTCCCCCACGTTTTTGCGCGAGCGGGTGGCGAACGGAGTGAGCGACCCCGAGCGGAAAAAGGTGGGAGCGACGGCTGTGAAGTGACGACGAGAAGTCGGTAGCTAGCGCGGTCGCGAACGCAGTGAGCGACCTCGAAAAGCGAGCGGCGCGACGCGCGAGCAGCGAGACGCGACTGATGGGAGCGTCTCGGAGACGTGAGCGGGGAGCGGAGCGACCCGCGAGCAGCGAGACGCGACTGACGGGAGCGTCTCGGAGAGCCGAGCGGGGAACGACGGGGCGACGAACTGAAGGTTGAGCGGCGCAACCGGTCGGTCATGGGAACGATCTTCGTCGCTTACGGGGAGGAGGGGCGCGAGCAGATACTCGAGTACGCCGCCGAGCGCGCGCGGGAGGCCGGTGACGACCTGTTCATCTACCACGCCCAGGAGGACGCCGGCGAAAGCGGGGACGAGGTCCGGGCGGAGATCGAGTCGATCCGCGAAGAGACGGCCCCGGACGTCGGGGCCGAGGTCGTGATCGAGGAGTGGCGCGGCGAGTCGGATAAGTCGAACGTCTCGGGGCAGAAACGGCTGACCGACGCCATCCAGCGCAGCGACCGCGAGTGGTCGTACGTCGTCATGGGGAACGTCCGGCACGGCACCGTCGAGCGCTTCGTCGTTCCGAGCATGACCGAGGCCGTCCTCGAACTGCA
>PXSD01000078.1 GCA_003023165.1 Halobacteriales archaeon QS_9_67_15
TCCGAGTGCTCGGGACCGACGTGACCGAACACGCCCGGAGCGTCCGCGAGCGGATCGGGCTCCTCCCGGAGGGATTCGACGGTGTGCCGAATCTGAGCGCCCGCGAGCACGTCTCGGTCGCGGTCGAGACGAAAGGCGCCGACGACGACCCGGACGCGCTGCTCGAACGGGTCGGACTCGACCCCGACGACGCCCGGCGCCCGGCGGACGACTACTCGACCGGGATGCACCGGCGGATGGCGCTGGCCGTCGCGCTCGTCGGTGAGCCGGACCTGATAGTGTTGGACGAACCCTCCGCGGGACTCGACCCCAACGGCGTCAAACTGGTCCGCCGGATCGTCCGCGAGGAGGCCGACCGCGGCGCGACGGTGTTCTTCTCGTCGCACATCCTCGACGCGGTCGCGTCGCTCCCCGGCATGTCGCTGTCGGACTCGACCCGCGCCCTGATCGGCGCGCTCTCGCCCGCCGGCGCGTACTTCAACACCCTCCCCGAACTCGTCTGGGCCGGCGCACCGTCCCAGTACGAGGTGTTCGCGCAGTTCGAGGGGACGAGCGACGCTCTCGCCTACAAGCCGTGGTTCAACGTCCTCGTCATGGTGGGGTGGGCGGTCTTCGCCCCTCTCGTCGGCTACGTCCGGTTCCGGTCGGCCGAGCTCGGCTGACCGCGTCGCCGCCGACCGGCGGTGGTCCCCGCCGACGCTTCCGGAATCGACTTACCGGCCCTCCGACAACAACGCGGCAACACCCCGATTACACATGACCGAACGAGACCCCGACGTCCACGCGATTCGACCGAATACGAGGCAGTCGTCGCCTCTCGGCGGCAGTACAGCAGTCGGATGCGCGGCGGCCGCGCAGTGGAGCGGTGACGATGAGTGACGCGACCGACGAGGTCGACCCGGAGGACCTCCAGCGTCAGCTCTCGGAGATCAAGGGCGCGATGGGACTGGCCGAGCAGTATCCGGGTCGGGCGCGCCTGTGGCTGGTCGCCGGCCTGTTGATCGGGGTCGCCGCGCTGCTCGTGCAGGCGACGTTCTTCTTCTACGAGACGCTCGGCACGACGGCCTACACCGCAGTTTGGGGCGGCTTCTGCGTCGTCGCTGTCGCGACGCTGTGGTACGTGTCCGACCGACTCCCGGAGCGGGACCCGCCCGACGGGGCGCCCAGCTGGCGCATCCTCTACGGCTCGCTCGCCGTGTTTCTGTTCGGCGTCGCGGGCGTCGCCGGCGACGTGGCGAGGCAGGTCCCCGGGCTCGACCGCGCGCTTCTTTACTTCGGCCTCGTCATCGCGACGCCGGGGCTCGCGCTGCTGGTGACCGGGGCCGTCCTCACGAGCTACAGGGTCCGACGCCGGGACCGGCTGGTCTTCTACGTCGGCGGCGCGTGGGTACTGGTCTACGCCTCGTGGATCCCTCACGTCGAGGGCCTCCGGTACGTCGGCGTCGGTCTCTTCGGTATTCTCTTCGTGCTGTACGCGACAGCCGCCTACGTGTCCCTGACGCGGGCCTGACCCATGGACTTCGACAAACTCGTCCACCAGCCGACTCGGTTGCAGATATTCGCCTACCTCTACCGGCACGGCGAGACGAGCTTCCCCGACCTCACGGAGGAACTGGACGTCACCGAGGGGAACCTCGCCAGCCACATCCAGCGGATGGAGGACGCCGACTGCGTCGCCGTCGAGAAGCAGTTCGTCGACCGGAAACCCCAGACGACCTACGAACTCACCGACCTCGGCCGCGAGAAGTTCGAGGAACACATCGGCACGCTGGAGAGCTTGATCGACGGATTAGGCGAGTAGGTCTCCGCGAGCGACCCGGCAGACGAGGGTCGACACGACGCACTGCGACGAACTCGTCGATGCCGTGGATGAACTCGCGGACTGATTCTCAGCCGACAGCGCGACCGCTCACTCGTCGTCCGACGGGGCGTCCGGTACCAGCCCGCGGGCGGTCGCACCGAGCGGTCCCGCGACGAGCGGGACGGCGACGCTCACAGCCAGCAAGGGTCCCATCGCGAGGTACTGGTCCAGGGTCCCCGAGAGCACGAACCGGACCGCGAAGACGGCGAGGACGACGACGCTGAACCCGAACCCGGCGGCGACCGCCCGACGGAGCGACGGCCAGCAGAGGCCGACCAGTGCGCCGCCGGCGAGGAGGCCGACCCAGTGGACCGTCGCGAGCCCGACACCCACCGCCGTCGCGACGACGGTCAGCGCCCATCGCGAACTCGGTGTCGTCTGTGCGTCGACAACCCGGCTCCACGTCGAATCACTCACTGCTCACTCCCCCAGTGTCCGCGGAGTCCGACGGCTCGAATCGGACCGCCGGCTCGCCGCTGGTCGTCGGACGGAGCGGTCGGTACTCCGCGTCGGCCCACGCCCGGAGCTGGTCGCTGTAGTGGTCTGAGAAGTACTCGCCGTCGTTGCCGCCGGGCAGGATCCCGACCGACGGCTCGCCGTCGAACCGTGCGAGCAACCGGAAACTGCTCCCGACCGCCGACTCCTTGCGGAAGTTCCGGACGGTGTGGGGCGAACCGTCCGTCGGCAGTCGGGGGTAGTTCAGGAACGCCAGTCCGAAGGGGTGGTCGAACGCAGTCCGGTTGTAGTCGCCGTACGTTTCGTAGCCCTCCTCGTCGATCCCGCTCGCCGTGGCTCCCATCGCCGCGGCGACGACCGCCGGTCGATCCCGTTCGGCCACGCCGTCGACCGGTGGGTCCGTGAACCACGGACTGTCCGGGCCGAGCCCCAATAATACCCAGTCGTTCGGGTAGTAGCTGTCGTCCAGGCCGACTGCGTCGAACACCGGGTCGAAGACGGCGCGTCGGTAGTGGGCGACGAACCGCGCGAACACCAGCGCCGCCCGCGAGTCGCGGTCCATCCGGTAGTCCCAGCCGTCGAGTCGGTCGGCCACCCTCCGAGCGCGGTCGCCCATCGCGTCGCGGGCGTCCAGGATCACGGGGACGAACGACCGCGCTCGTTCGTCGAGCACGTCTCGCTGGACGCGTCGCAGGAACTCGAAGTCGAACGGCTCGTCTGCAGCCGCCCGCTCGTCGAGCAGGTCGTCGATGCGTCGCGCCCGAAACGGCGCGGAGTAGGCCTCGCTGAGGTAGTACTCCGGGTCGTCGACGACCCGCTGGTTCGCCGTCCCCACGTACGACGGGTCGCGAACCCCCGGTTTCTCGTCGAAGGGAATCCACCCCGTTTCTCTGTCGGGCTCGCCGTACGGTTCGTAGCCGGGCCACTCGCCCTCGCGGGCGGACCCGTCGAAGACTCGGTCGCCCCGGACCGACTCGCCATCGCCCTCACGGACGGGGATCAGGCCAGTCATCGTGTAGGCCGTGTTCCCGTCCCGGTCGGCGTAAACGACGTTCTGCGTCGGCGTATCGAACTTCCGGAGCGTCTCGAGGGCGTCCTCGCGGCCATCGCTCCGGTCGAGTTCGTGGACGGCGACCGCGGTTCGTGAGGCCTGCAGTCCGGTCCACGCGACGCCGACGCGTTGCCCCTCGCGTTCGAGGACCGGCCCGTGGACCGTCTTCCGGACCGTCACCGTCCGGTCGTCGCCGTCCGACACCTCGATGAACTGTTCCTCGGTGTCGAACGAACGCCACTCGTCGCCGTACTTGTACTCGTCGTCGCGCGTCTCGTACGTGTAGACGTCGAGGACGTCCGCGCCGACGTTCGTGAAGCCCCACGCGCCGGCGCTGTTCTCGCCGATGACGACGAACGGAACGCCGGGGAACGTCACGCCGGCCACGCGCGTGCCCGGGTGGCGCTGGTGCATCTGGTACCAGACCGGTGGGGCCATCAGCGTCAGGTGCGGGTCGTTCGCGAGGAGCGGCCGTCCGCTATCGGTGTGTTCGCCCGAGACGAGCCAGCTGTTCGAGCCGACGCCCGGGTCCGTCTCGAAGTCGTCGAGCCACGACCCGAGCGGTGCGAGGTCGCTGCTGCCGGTGTCGCTGCCGACCGGCCCGCCGCCGGTCGAGTCGTCGCTACTCGCGAGCGCCGGCGCGTCTGCGGAATCGTTCCCCCCGGACTCGCGCTGTCCGCCTCCCCGGAGGATCGGCACGTCGTGGTCCATCCGGTCGGGAAACAGGGTCGCGGCGGCGGACTCCCCGAGCGTCTCGGCAGCCACTGTCCGGCGGAGCGTCCGGAAACTCCCGGTCAGCCCCCAGCTGATCTGTTTTTCCACGAGCATCGAGTCGACGGGCGTCCACGCCGTGGGCTCGTAGTCGAGCAGTCGGAATTCGAGCGGGAGCGCCTCGCTGGTCCGGTGGGCCTCGACGCCGGCGGCGTACGCTCGCATCGCGTCACCGGTCGGCGTGTCCCGCACCGCTCGCCAGCTCGCCTCGGCCGCCCCGAGGAAGTCCATCTGCCTGTGGAAGCGGTCGGACTCGACGGTGCGCTCGCCGACGGCCGCCGAGAGCGTTCCCCGCATCCGCCGCCGGATCAGGTCCATCTCGAACAGCCGGTCGGCCGCGTGAACGTACCCGACGGCGAAGTAGAGCGACTGCTCGTTCGCGCCCGCTACCGTCGGGATACCTGCGTCGTCGTAGCGAACTGTCGCCCGGCCGTACGGGGTCGCGACGCGGTCGGGCGTGTCGGCGGTCGCGCCACCCCACACTTCGCCGGACAGGGGTGCGAACCGGTCGAGGTAGCTCCGGGCGTCCGTCAGTGTCGCACCACCGATGGTCCCACCGAGGAGGGTAGCGATCACGGACCGTCTAGATGGCATTCCCCCGAACTGGGTGTCGTGCGGACTTAAGCGTGGTCCAGAGTCGGTCAGTGTACGACCGCTTCGACATCGACCTCGCCGTCCGGTCCCACCGTCAGTGTCACGCGTTTGTATCCCGGGACGTCCTCGTCGTAGGCCGCTTCACCGGCGACGAACAGACGCATTCGACAGGACTCAGCGTCCCGCTCTCGCTCGACGAGGAGCGATTCGCCGGACTCGACGGTGAACGCCTCGCCGCGGCAGTCGGCTTCGAGCGTCACGTCGCCCGAGAACTCCCAGTTTACTTCCACAACGACGATCTGCGAACCCTCGCACATGTCCGGCCACTGGCAGTCGTCGGTCGCGGTCGGAGCGGGCGATGAGGTCTGCGCTGACGCGGTTGTCGGAATCTCGGATTTCGTCGAAGAAGTGCCCTCGGCCCCGCCGGCAGCCGGTGGTGTCTCCGGGTCGCGAGTCGCACAGCCAGAAAACGAAGTTGAGAGGGCGGTAGCGGCGAGGAACTGGCGATTCATGCAGGCAGATCAGACGCGTTCGCGGAGTGTCTTGTGTGGAGACTGTCGCGTGGGTCTGTCGCGCCAGCACGAACACGAACGGACGCGCATCCGCGCGAACGGAATGAGCGCGATTCACCGCCAGAGCGGGGCGAAGCCCCGCGACGGCGGGCTTTTTGGTAGTGTTCAGATAAGCCGCCAGAATGAGAGCGATATTTCGAGACAGCGTGAAAGCCCCGAGCCGTTCGACTCGGGCGGTTCGCTGTCGCCGAAAATCGGAGATTTT
>PXSD01000079.1:0-5868 GCA_003023165.1 Halobacteriales archaeon QS_9_67_15
TGAAAGGGCGAGACGTGCGTGGCGCGACCGAAGGGAGCGCCACGACTGGCGAGCGGCGACCGAAGGGAGCCGCGCGACCGGGTCGAGGGCTTTCACCGTTCAATCCCATCTCTGGCCTAAAATACGAGAGCGAGCGGGTCGAGGGCTTTCATCGCTCGTCCCTGTCAGTACGTACAACAGAGAGTGTCATACATGGTTCACATACCCGTTCTTCGCTCTCTTGATTCGCTCAGTGCAGTATGTGTTTGTAGCAATTTGTTGGTGGGGTTTGCAAGCGATGTAAGAGTCAGTAGATGCGCTGGACAGCAACGGGATTAGAGGCTATCCTTAACCTCCGTCTGGTGAAGTACGCTGATCCAGACCACTACCAGGCGTTCCTTGCCGAGCTATTCTAGGATCAATCAAAACAATAATCAACTGTGAACTCTCAGTTGAGACAACTAGGGGTAAAGTCTAGACGGCTTTGTGACGGGACCAACGAACTAGTCAAGAAAAAGACTGCAAAAATCCTCTCAGCATATATATGAACACTAAAACACTCCATGGGTTGCTCGCAAGACGAGAAATAGCATCGGGCCTATTTTTCCTCGGTGTTGTGCTGATCCCGGCCGGGTTCGTGATTTTCAATGCTGGAAGAACAGTGATGAAATGTTCTCCTAAAGCCACGGGCTCGTTCGGTATCGAAGCGATATACGGAGCGATATTAATCGTGACGGATGGTTGCAATTTATATGAAGTGCCGTTCCTCAGTATCTTTGGAGCCGTGTTAGCTGTTCTTATCTTGGGATATGTCGTAGCACAGCGCGTCCAGTGACGGTTGTGTAGTTGAACCGGGAAATAACGACATCACTCCTTGCGGCGATCAGCGTCCACAGGTACCCCAGTGCAGTATTCTGATCCCTACAAATAGTGCTTAGAATACTCCAAAGAAGACTGTTGTTGGTACCCGAGAGCATGTTCCTGTGGTCCCTTGATCGTGAACAAGGAAATGAAACCGAGCATCTCGGTTTCGAATACGTCGCGCGGAGTATCTTGGTCCAACTACCCGAAACCGAATGATCGATATGCATACGCACTGAGCAGGAAATTCATAATCTCCGGTCCTGAAATCAAACACCTTGTGAGCCAGCGAGCATCACGAACGCGTACAGACCGCCAGAGGGGTCACTGAAGACGAATCTTCGAGTGCATATTGCATGAAGTAGTTCTTTCCGGCAGTATACATGGGTGAACCAGCGTGGCGGTCGTCCAACTGCAGTCTGTCCACGCGACCGGGCCAGACCGACAGACGGAGTCGTCAATACGAGGGTGGAATCGGTCCTCCGAGGGGAGTTCGGGGGGACGGCCGACCAGACACCACACGGACGGCGAGACCCGAAACACCGAAGTCGGCGAGCGAGCCACACCACACAAGATGACACCGACGTTGCCCGGGGAGGCCGAGGCGTGGGCCGACCAGTTACAGGCGCGACTCAACGACCGGAAGGCGTTCGTCGAGGCCGCCGCGGGGTTCGACGCCACCTTCCGGTTCGACATCCTGCCAGACGACCGTTACGACGGAAACCCGCTCACGCTCACCGTTGTCGTTACAGACGGTGCCTACGTGGCCGCACGCGGGAGCGACCCCGACGCGGAGTACGACTTCGGGCTGCGCGGCCCCTACGAGGCGTGGGTCGAATTGCTGGAGGACGAGGTCGAGGTCACCGAGGCGGTCATGGGCGGGACTTTCGAGTTCGAAGGGTCGGAGATGCGACTACTGAACCATCGCGACGCCGTCACGGAGCTCGTCCGGGCGGCCCAGAGCGTCGAGACAGACTACGAGTACTGATACGGATTATTGTAGATTATTTCCGGATTGCGCCTGGGGGTCGGCGCGTACCGGTAAATCGCTACAATAATCCGCATGACTCGGTCGGCCGATCCGACCGAGGACGCCCCGGTCGAGGGTTCGTACTGAAACGGGTAGCGTCGTACTGAAACGGTTAAGTCCCGGCCGACGGCAGGGGGAGACATGATGGACAAACTCGGCGCGGCCGGTATCGGTGGCATCCTCGTGATCCTCGGCGGGATCGGACTCCTCGCGTGGGTCGACCCGCTGATCGCCGCCGGCATCGGCCTCGTCGTCGCCGGGCTCGGCCTCGTCCTCTACGGACTCGTCACGAACGTCCTCGCCTCTTTCGGCATGGGCGGCATAGTTTAAGACAGCCGCCTTAGCTGCCGCGGTCACCGACGACCGCTCGCGCTCCCCGCCGACGGCGTAGCCGACGCCGCAGAGGACGACGACGAACGCGACCGACGTGAGCAGTTACGCGACGATGAATCGCGTCTCGTTCGGCGGTGCGATCAGGCACGCCCAGAGCCTCCGGCTCGCCGGAAACAGCCGGTGTGGAACGCCCGGTACTCGCTCCGGAGCGCGAGCGCCGGCTCGGGGGCGCTCGTGGCGAGCGCGCCGGCCGCCGGACCGAACCCGCGGTAGCCCGCGTCCGCTGCGACGACGCCCAGCGCGACGGCGAGATAGTAAGGCGCGTTCGGCCAGAGCCAGCCGGGCGGGAGAACGAGCCGGTGCGTGACGGAGACCGCGACGCTGGACCAGGGCCACGGACGCGACCGCATGAGTGACAGGTGATAGCGCGTTCCGGGACGACAGAGATGCGAGTGGTCGACCCGAGAGACCGGACGGCGAGCGGGCGACCGAGCGGTCAGTCGCTCTCGCCGCGGTCGCCGGCGCGGTGTTCGCTGATGAGGCGGTCGACCATCTGCGCGTTCTGCTCGCGCTCGCGCTCCTCGGCGCGGTCCTCCCAGTCCCCGATAGCGGCCTCGATCTCTCGCTCGCGGGCGACCGCCAGTTCGTCGACCTCCTGGACGGTCACCGTGTCGGCGGACGCGACGGGCACGTCGTGTTTGAACAGGATCTCGTCGGCGACGTCGGAGAGGCCGCCGTTGCGGAGGACGATCTTCGGGTCGACGTCGACGATCTTGTCGGCGGTCGAGGCGCCGGCGCCGGAGGCGTCGCGGAACAGGATCACGTCGTCCTCGGCGAGTCCGAAGCGCTCGCTGGCGTCGTCGATGGCGTCGCTGGTGAACTGCTCGACGACCTTCACCGGGACGAGCCCCTGTTTCGTTTCGGCGACGTCCGAGAAGTTCGAGTGGTCGAGCTTCCAGAGCGCTTTCAGCCGTTCGAGTTTATCCTCCAGTTCGTCGATTCGCTCGTCTTTCTCGTCGATCTCGCCGTTGAGTCGGCGGTTCTCTCGCTCCAGTCGGGTGACCTCGCGGTCCTTGCGGGCCTCGACGCGGGTCTCGCTGCGGGCCTCGCTGAGCTTGCGCTCGTAGTCGTCGATCTCGGCGTCCTTCTCGGCGACGGTCTCCTCCAGACTCTCGACGTGGGACTGTAACTGGGCGACCTGGGATTCGAGCTGCGAGATCCGTTTCTGCTCGGGCGACTGCTCGTTGTCCGGTTGCGTGGACTCCTCGGTGTCGCCGCCGCCGTCGTCCCGGAGGTCTTCGAGGACGGTCTCGACGCTCTCCTCGCCGGCGACGACGCGGGCGACGACCGGGCCGACCTCCTGGCCGGGCGGGACCTTCGCTGCGATGCGGTCGAACTGGTCTTTGTGGGTGTCGAACGCGCCGAAAGCGGCGGCCATGGCGTCGCGTTCGTGGTCGTTGTCGTAGCCCTCCTCGCGGGTGCGGTGTTGCTTGACGTCGACGGGGAGGTCCCGGTCGGGCGTCCAGCCGGCGGCGTCGAACGACCGGCGGAGTTTCTCGACGGTCTCGGGCATCGGCGTCACGTCGGCGGCGACGATGACGGGGCGACCGCGTTCGACGACCCACTCGGTCACCTCGGCGTTGTCGGCTGTGCGCGTGCTGAGGACGTCCAGCACCTCGCCGTCGAGGCCGACGATGGCGACGGCGGTGGTGGTGCCGGGGTCGACGCCGACGACGACGTGGTCGCGGCGCTTGGCGAGCGGGCGGAACTCGATGCCGTCGCGGCGGACGCGCTCGACCTCCACGCGCACGTCGCCGGCCCGGACGTTCGAGACCGGGATGTCCTGCGGGCGGCCCTCGACGGTGAAGACGGCGTTGGAGAACCCGCCGTACTTCTCGGTCACGTCGCGCTCGTGGTCCAGTCCGGCGTCGTCCAGTTCGGACTCGACCTCGCGGGTGCGCCGTTTGACGGAGCCGTGAATGCGGGACCTTCACCTCGGTCTCGTCGGTGAACGCCGAGACGACCTGGCCGACGTTCTTCGCGGCCAGTCGAGCGGCGGCCTCGGCTTCCTTCGTCGGGTCCTTGCCGTAAGGCACGTCGTGGCGGTTGGCGACCCGAGAGAGCGGCTCGGGCCGTTCGGCCCCCGTGACCTGCACCAGCGTCGTCTCGTCGGGAAGTTCGCCCAGGAAGTGGACGAGGGCGTCCTTGTTCTCCGCGAGTTCGTACATGTTGTCGGTGGCGACGATGGCGGGCTGCTCGTCGTGTATCAGCCGGCGGAGCTTCCGCCGGGAGACCACGTCGCGGTCGACGTGCTCGCCGTCGAACGCGACCAGCGCGTACGAGACATCCCCGCGCACGTCGCCGCTCTGGACATCCACCCCGAAGACGACGGCGTCCAGCGCACTCGTTCGCGTGCTCACGAGACGTGGTACGCAACAGGCGAATATAAACCCGACGCGGCGTCTCCCGAAGTCGACCGCCCTTCGGTGGGCCGCTCCCACTCCTGTCGGTTCTCCCGGAACAGAAATGGCTGTGCCGGGAACCGCCGCTACACCACGGAACTGACAGCGATCGATCACGTCAACGATTGTCAAAGTGCGGGTCGTTACCACAGAGCCCCGTTACCGTCCGCAGATCCGCCGCCAGTCGTCATAGGCGCGGCCGTTCGACCGAACTTCCGCGAGCGGTCGTTTTACCTGCGTCCGAACGCTCGTTCGCGTATGGAGTACACGACACTCGGCTCCACGGGCATCGAGGTCTCGAAGGTCTGCCTCGGCTGTATGAGCTTTGGGAGCGGCGACGACTGGATGCTGGACGAGGACGAAGGCCGCGAACTCGTCGAGCGAGCCATCGAACTGGGCGTCAACTTCTTCGACACGGCGAACGTCTACTCGACGGGCGAGAGCGAGGAGATCCTGGGCGACGTACTGAGCGAGTACGACCGCGACGAGCAGGTCGTCGCCACCAAGGTCTACGGAGAGATGAGCGAGGACCCGAACAAGCAGGGCCTCTCCCGGAAAGCCATCGAGCAGGAGCTGGACAACTCGCTCGACCGGCTGGGCATGGACACCGTCGACCTCTACCAGATCCACCGGTGGGACTACGACACGCCCATCGAGACGACGCTGCGCGCGCTCGACGACGCCGTCCGCCGCGGCAAAGTCCGCCACATCGGCGCGTCGTCGATGTGGACCCACCAGTTCCAGAGGGCGCTGCACGTCAGCGACCGCGAGGGACTGGCCCGCTTCGAGACGATGCAGAACCTGAATCACCTGACCTACCGCGAGGAGGAACGGGAGATGTACCCGCTCTGCAACCAGGAGAACATCGGCGTGATCCCGTGGTCGCCGCTCGCGGCGGGGTACCTGACGCGACCGCACGAGGAGTTCACCGAGACCGCACGGGGCGAGCACGAGATCGACTACGGGACGCCGTATCACGAGGGGCCGGGAAGCGCGGATATCAACGGGCGAGTGCGGGAGCTCGCCGACGAGAAGGGTGTCACGATGGCGCAGGTCGCGCTGGCCTGGCAGTTCCAGAACGACAACGTCGACGCCCCTATCGTCGGCACCTCGAGCATCGAACACCTCGAAGACGCCGTCGAGGCGCTGGAGGTCTCGCTGTCGGACTCCGACGTGGAGTACCTCGAAGAGCCCTACGAGCCG
>PXSD01000079.1:6008-17601 GCA_003023165.1 Halobacteriales archaeon QS_9_67_15
GGGGTTCGTCGAGACGGCCGCCCCTTTCATTCCCACCCGCATCGCTCGGCCGATCAGTCTGTGCGGGTGGGAATAAAAGGGGCGACCCGCTCGGCAAAGGCGGGCGACGCAAGCACCACAGCGAGCGGAGCGAGCGAGGAGCGTAGCGAGCCCCCCGAGTCGAGCGGGTCGGGGCTTTCACTCTGTTGTGCGGTCTATCACGAGTAGCAGCGCGGTCGGAAGCGAATCTGAGAACCGATACACGGCGACCGATATTCTTTCTATGAACTGGACCCGCCCCACAGACGTGCCCGAGTCATCCGAAAGCCGCCACACGCTCTCGACCGGTCACGAAGTCACGGTGCCCCTTGAGACCGACGCCGAGGCAACCGGACTGGTGGTGACCGCCGACGCCGAGCGGGCAGACGAGTGGGTCCCCGACAGACTCGCGCCGCTCCGCGTCGCCCCTGGCCGTGCGGCCGTGACGTTGCTCTCCGTCGACTACCGGCGGATCGGCGACGGCGCGATGGACCCCTACGAGGAGGTCTGCGTCGCGGTCGCCGTCGCGCCCGCAACCGACTCCCCGGTCTCGAGGGTCGCCGCGCTCCGCGACGGATTCGGCGGCTACGTCGCGGCGCTCCCAGTGACGACCGAGTCGGCGCGTGCGCTCGGCGACGAGGTCTGGGGCTACCCGAAGACCGTCGCGGACATCGCGATCACCGACCGCGGCGACCGGCGGCGGACGGCGCTCGGCGACGACCGGGGACACGTGCTTACGCTCGAAGCGTCCGCCCGGACGCAGGGTCGGGGGACCGTCGAGACGAGGAGTTACGCGGACGGGAACGGCCTCCGGCGCCAGGCCAACACGCTCGGCGGAGCCCTCGGGGGACGACCGTTCGGCGGGTCGTACTCGCTGGGGCACCACCCGCTGGCCGAGCGCCTGCGGGGGTTAGACCTCGGGCGGCCGCTGTGTTCGTTCGCGTTCGACGGTCGGTTCCGCATCGGTGTCGGGCACCGACTCGTCGCCTGAGGGGACGGCTGTCCGCCGCGCGGAGTCCGGGTCGGGGGCGTCGCCACCGACCGGGAGGAACACCCGGGCGAGGATACCCGGGCGGAACGGGGCGGCGGGTGACCGTTCGAGGCCGAGAACCTCGCCGTAGACCGCCGAGAGGACGCCGTCGTCGCTAGCCGCCCGGAGCAGGCGGTCGAAATACCAGTCGAACAGCTTCGCGGGCAGCGACGGCTCCCCCTCGGTCTGAGGGTACTGGTAGTCGGCGCCGGTGGCCAGCCGCCAGGGCGTGTCCAGCACCGGTTCGAGTCGGTCGAAGAACTGGCGCCCGAGGCCGTCGAGGCCGCCGTCGGCCAGCGCGTGGTGGAGGACCAGCGCGTCCAGCGCGGCGACGGACATCCCCTGACCGTACGCGGGGTTGAAGCTCGAGACGGCGTCGCCGGTGACGACGAGGCCGTCGGGAAACTCCGAGAGGGCCTCGTAGCGGCGGCGCAGGCTCGCCGGGAAGCGATACCGGGCGACCCCGTCGGAGACCCACCGCTGACTCCGCAGCAGGTCGCCCACGAGATCGACGGGGAGACTGTCGGCGAACGCGAGCACGTCCTCGCAGTCGGCCGGCGGACTCTCCCCGTGGACCTCCGCGAGGAGCACGTCCCACTGCCCGTTCTCGACGGGGATCAGCACGGCGCCGCGGCTCTCCGGCGGGTCGGCCGGAACGCTGACCATCCGCCTGTCGTCCGGTGGGCGCTCAACCCGCAGCGAGGCGTACTGCAGGTCGATCTCGACGCGGTCCTTCGGCGGCGCGCGGTAGCCGTTGTCGGCCAGCCACTCCGGCGTCCGGCTCGTCCGTCCGGTCGCGTCGACGACGAGATCCGCGGCGAGGTCCTCGACGGCGCCGTCCTCGCGAACGGTGACGCCGGCGACGGCCGTCCCGGTCGCGTCGGTGCGGTAGTCGACGAACCGGCAGCCGTCGCGGACCCGGACGGCCTCGCGGTCGCACAGGCGCTGGCGGACGACGTGCTCGAAGAGCAACCGGGTCGCGCAGTAGGAGGGCGTCCGCTCGGGACCGTCGGCGAGGAAGCTCCCGCGCTGGTACTCGACGAGCTGTCGCGTCACGTCGACGACGAGCCCACCCGCCGCGGCCAGGTCCTCGCCGAAGCCCGGGAAGAGGTCCGCAAGCGTCGCCTGACCGGCTGCCAGCAGCACGTGGGGGTGGCTGGTCTGGGGAGCGCCGTCGCGTTCGACCGGCGCGTCCGGGAGCGGGTCGCGCTCGACGACGACCACCTCCTCGAACCCGTCGGCGAGGACGCGCGCCGCACAGAGTCCGGCGATGCTCCCACCGAGGACCACCGCGCGCTCGCCCGGATCGGTCAGCCGGCCCGGCCGGTAGCGGTCGACGGCCGACAGCGTCACCGAAACCACCTCCGGGCGGACCACCGCGTCGTCGGCCGCACCCTGTTCGTCGCCGCTGGAGGGGACAGTTCGGTCACATGGTAAATTCGGACCGGCACCGAGGTAGGTGATCGGCCTCACTGATACTGTAGGTTTATAAACTCGTATCGCTCCGAGTTACGTCCTCCCGAGCGCGAGCGGAGACCACCGGACTCTCGCGGGTCGAGCGGCCGCGGCCGTACGCGGAACGCTTTTCTCCGAGCCGCGCGGTCGGTCGGCCGTGTCACGGAACGACGGGACGAGCGCCCGAGACGACCCCGCGACCCGGCCGGTCGCGCTGGTCACCGGTGCGGGCGGCGGTATCGGCTCGGTCGTCGCGCTCGCGTTCGCCGCCAGCGACTGGCGCGTCTACGCGACGGACGTGGTGACGCCGCTGCCCGAGGCGGTCCGGGAACGCTGCGAGACGCGCGAACTCGACGTGACCGACGAGGGCCAGTGTCGGCGGGTCGTCGACGACGTCGTCGCCGAGGTCGGCCGCCTCGACTGTCTCGTGAACAACGCCGGCTACGCCGAAGCGGGTCCCGTCGAGGACGTCCCGGTCGACGCCGCTCGCCGGGAGTTCGACGTGCTCGTCCACGGGCCGCACGCACTCGCTCGGGCCGCACTCCCTCATATGCGCGAGCGGGGTCGCGGTCGGCTCGTCACCGTCTCCAGCGTGCTGGGACTGGCCGCCTCGCCGGGGCTGGGCGCCTACGCCGCGGGGAAAGCGGCCGTCGAGTCGCTCCACGACGCGCTCCGCGTCGAGTTGCGCGGGAGCGGCGTCGACGTGGCGCTCGTCGAACCCGCGTGGGTCCGGACAGCGTTCGCCGACGGCGCCCGGCGGCGGATGGCCGGCCGCGAGCGGACGCCCGACTACGCGCGGACCTACGCCGGCCTCGACGACGGCTGGGTCCTCGACGGGACGCCGCTGGCCGTCGCACCCGGGACGGTGGCCGAGACGGTCATCCGCGCCGCCGAGTCGGCGGACCCGAAGGCGCGCTACCCGGTCGGTCGGTTCGCCCGGTTCGTCCGCTGGACGCACTGGCTCCCCGAGCCGGTCGTAGACGCGATACACGCCGGCTACGGACGGGCCACGGCGGCTATCGGTCACTGGACGCAGTGAGAGCGGTCCGGTGCGCGGGCGTCCGCGCCGACGAGAGGCGAGTGTTCACGGTCCACGCGGAGAACATCCGACAATGACAGCCCATGCGACCGGCGACGGCGAGACAGTGCTCGGGGAAGGCCACATCGCGCTCGTCACCGGGTCGACCGACGACATCGGGGCAGCGACCGCGCGCGGTCTCGCCGAGACCGGTGCGACCGTCGTCGTCCACGGTCGGGACAGCGAGAAGGGCAAGAGACTCGTCGCCGGTCTCCCCAACGGGGGCCACGCTTTCTACATCGCCGACTTCGCCTGACTGGACGACGTCCACGCGCTCGCCGACGCGGTCCTGTCCGAGTTCGACCGGCTGGACGCCCTCGTCACCAACACCGGGACGTGGCAGGGCGAGCGCCGCCTCGTCGACCTGCCCGGCAGTAAGCAGGGAGTGGAGATGACCGTCGCCGTGAACCACCTCGCGCCCTTCCTGCTCACGAACCTGCTCGCCGACCGACTCGCCGAGACGGGAGAACGGCGGACCGACGGCAGTCCGGGCGGCGGTTCGACCACCGAGTAACGTCCGGCGCGCGTCGTGACGGCCTCCTCGGACCTGCACCGGCGGGCGACGCTGGACCTGGAGGCCGCTCGGGGGCCGACCGGGCTCTCGCAGGACGGGTCGACCGTCGCCGGGCTCGACTGGAAATTCTTCGGCGTCGTCAACGACCTGTTCGGAGTGACCGACTCGGTCGACGAGTCGGCGGCGACCTATAGTAGAATTTGAAAGCGTTTGCACGGTCGATCGCACGTTGACCTATCCGGCCACGTCGCCCGAGGTGACCGGTGTCACGGGCGAGTACTTCGACGACTGCGAGCAGGGAGCACCGAGCGACGCCGCGACCGACCGCGACGCGGCGCGGCGACTCCGGCGAGCCAGCGCCGAGTGGACGGACCTCGACGACGAGTCTGCGGTCAGTGCCGTCGAAAGTCGGCTAGCGGACTCCTGACAGTAGTTAATAGTACGGTTTCTTTATTCATACCTGTGCCTGAAACTGAATGGGTAGATTCGCTATGTACGTGTGCAAATGGCTCGCTTCGCTCGCCATTTTGGGACGGATCGAGGTGCTGTCCGAGACGCGCGAGAGCGCGTCTCTCTGTGGTGTGACGAACGAACCGCGAGCGAAGCGAGCGGTGAGTGAGTCATCTATACTGAGCGAATCAAGAAAGCGAACATCGGATATGTGAACGGTTGTATGACACCCTTAACTACTGCTATCGGCAGGTTCGCCCCGTCACCGATAAGAGGGCCGAAAGACCAGTAACCGCCATGGGAAACCGGTCGCTCGATGACTTTCTCGGCGGCGACGAGTCCGCGGACTCGGACGGGGGCCGGCCGGAGAACGAACCGTCGGACGGCGAGAGCGACGGCGACACCGATCCCGGGCCGAGCGACCGCGAGCAGTCCGTCGAAACGGACGACGGCGCAGTGACGGACGACGGTGACCGGTCCGCCGAGAGCGATGACGCTGACGCCGTCGGCGACGACGGGGACAGTCCGTACGTCGACCCCGGAGGGATCGAGCCGGCGGAGACGACGTACGCGTGGGACGGCGACGGCGGCGTCTGTGACGCCTGTGGCGAGCGGTCCGAGCGGCGGTGGCGCCAGGATGACGGGCTCGTCTGCCCGGACTGTAAGGAGTGGTCAGCTGCCCACGAATAAACTCGTGGGCTTGCCAGTGGGACTCCCGAGTTTCGCGCTCCCGGCCCGAAAGCCCCACGCCCCCGAATTTTTAATTAGGGGGTTTCTCAGGTGGCTTCCGTGTCGGGAGTCGGAGGGACTCAATCAGCGTCTCCTGACTCCGGGGCTGGCTGACGAACAGCCCGTCCCACCGACCGCTTCTGGGCCTTGCGGCGTGTCGGAAGCGTAGCCACACATGACAGACACAGACACACCAGTCTCCGGTCACCAGGAGAGTACGGTCGAAGACGTCGACGACACACAGGCGGTCGTCTCGCGAGTCGTCGACAACGTCGAGACGGTCATCGTCGGCCACCACAGAGAGGTCGAACACATCCTCACCGCCCTGCTCGGACGGGGGCACATCCTCCTCGAGGACGTTCCCGGCGTCGGGAAGACGATGCTCGCCCGCGCCATCGCCGAGTCGTTCGAGGGGTCGTTCAAGCGCGTCCAGTTCACGCCGGACCTCCTCCCGTCGGACGTGACGGGCGTCAACGTCTTCAACCAGAAGACCGAGGTGTTCGAGTTCCGGCCCGGCCCGGTGTTCGCCAACGTCGTCCTCGGCGACGAGATCAACCGCGCGCCGCCCAAGACCCAGTCCGCCCTGCTGGAAGCGATGGAGGAGACGCAGGTCACCGTCGACGGCGAGTCCCACGACCTCCCGGAGCCGTTCACGGTCATCGCGACCCAGAACACCGTCGAACGCGACCGCACCTACGAGCTCCCGATGGCCGAACTCGACCGGTTCATGAAGAAACTCCACCTGGGCTACCCTGACACCGACCAGGAGACGGAGATGCTTGACCGAGTCGTCGACCACCACCCCATCGACGACCTCGACTCCGTGGCGACGCTGGAGGACCTCCGGGCCGCTCGCGAGACCACCGCCGTGGTCACCGCCGAGGAGTCGGTCCGCGAGTACGTCACGCGCCTCGCGCAGTTCACCCGCCGGCACGCGGAACTGGGCGTGAGTCCGCGCGGCGGCCTCGCCGTGTTACGGGCCGCACAGGGCCGTGCCGTGCTGGAGGGACGGGACTACGTCATCCCGGACGACGTACAGACCGAGGCGCAGGTCGTCTTCCCGCACCGCGTCCGCACGAGCACCGACGAGACGACGCCGCGGGCCGTCGTCGAGAACGCCCTCGAATCAGTCCGCGTCGAGTGATGCACCTGACACGCCGTGGCTACGCCGTCCTCGGGATCGTCGTGCTCGCCGAGATACTCGCGCTCACCTACGGGGCGCGGGCGCTCAACGCCATCGCCGCACCGGCCCTGCTCGCACTGGTCGCCGCCGCCGTCCAGCTCCGCCGAGCGGACGTGCCGACCGCGGAACGCGACCACGTGCCCGCGGCCTTCCCGGGCGACACGCGCGAGGTGACCGTCGACGTCGACGGCAGCGGCGTCGCCGAAATCGAGGAGCGCGTCCCGGACGGGCTCGCCACCGAGGGCGCGGCAACCGAAGCGACGCTGCCGACGACGTTCACCTACTCGCTGACCTGCGTCGACCGGGGTCGGCACACGGTTGGACCGCTCGACGTCCGAGTGAGCGACCTCCTCGGGCTCGTCGAGGCGACCTATCGGGTCGGGTCGACGGCGCGCGTGCTCGTCTACCCGCCGGTGTACCAGGTCGCGGGCCGAGAGGTGATCCTCCGGCACGTCCTCGACCGCTCGGAAGTCGAACGCCAGGAGTTCGACACGCTCCGCGAGTACGTCCCCGGCGACCCGCTGCGGAACGTCCACTGGAAGTCGACCGCCAAGGCCCAGGACGACATCTACGTCGCCGAGTTCGCCGACGAGCGCGTCGCCGACGACGAGGTCGTCGTGGCGGCGACGGCCGCCGCCAGCACGGTGGACGAGATGGCCGCCGCCGCGGCGAGCGTCGTCGTCATGGCCCTCGACGCGGGTCTGGGCGTCGAACTGCGCGTCCCCGAGCAGACCGTGCAGATGGGGCGCGGCGAGGAGCACCGCCGGCGGCTGCTCGGTGCGCTGGCCGTGACCGACACCGATTCCTCGCCGCCATTGGGGTCGTACACGCTCCCCGACGGCGCGACCGAGGACGCCGACATCGTGGTCCGCGGCGACGGCGACGGCGTCACAGTCTCGTTCGGCACCGACGACCGCACGTTCGACGAGATCGCCGTCAGCCGCGAGAACCCGCTCGTCCACGGAGGGGTCGAGTCGTGAGCACGAGCACCCGCGCTCCCGACCTCCCGCTCGGACTGGGCGACGTCGACGCCGTCCGGGCGGTCGCGCTCGGTGGCATCGCGCTCCTCGTCTCCGCCTACGGCTCCGTTTTCTACCACTTCATCGACGTGACCGGCGAGCCCGCCCTGTTCCTGGTCGTGGCCGCCGTCACGCTGGCGGCGGCGACGACGCTATCGAGTTCGCTGCGGCTCCGCTGGGCGGCGGTGACGGCCGTCGGACTGCTTGCAGTGGGCCTGACACTGTACGTCCTGAGCCTGCCGCGACAGCCGCCGGTCGCCCCGCTCGTGACCGACGCCATCGCGCTGATGACCGGTCGGTCGCTGCTGCAGGTGACAAACGTCGATCTGTGGGTGCTGGGCGTCTCGCCCGGGCCGCTGTTCCTGACGTGGTACCTGGGAATGCGACGGCGCTACGTCGCGAGCGTGCTGGCCGGCGGCGGGGCGCTCGGCTTCCTCGTGTTGACGACCGACGCCTCGAACGTGACGACGCTTCTGGGCGTCGTCGGCGGGATCGTCGCCGTCGCGGTCGGCGACATGGACCGACGCGGCGACTCGATCGCGGCCGCCGAACCGCTCGCGGTGTTGCTCGCGCTGCTCATCGTCCTTTCGGCGTTCGCACCGGTGGTCCCCGCCGGGCCATCCCGGACCGCCGACACGTGGTCGAGCTTCCAGACCGGCGGGCTGGGCGGCAGCGCCGACACCGTCGAGGCGAACCTCGTCAACGCCGACAATCAGGTCGGGATCGCCGGCAACCTCTCGCTGTCGCCCGACGTCCGGTTCCGCGTCCGGAGCGACAGCAGCGACTACTGGCAGGTGGGGGCCTTCGACCGCTACACCGGCGACGGCTGGGTCCGAACCGGGAGCAGACGCTCTTACGACGGGCAGCTAGACGACCCGCCCGGCCGGAGCCGGACCGTCAGTCAGACGTACACCGCTGTCGAGGACCTGCGCGTCCTGCCGGCGGCGTGGAAGCCAGTCTCGGTGGGCGCGAGCGTCAGCGACCGCGCACAGGTCACCGACCTCGACGGCCTGGAGGTCGACGGGACCGTCTCGAGCGGCGAGGCGTTCTCCGTGACGAGTAGCGTCCCGGTGGCGAGCGCCGAGGAGCTGCGCGAGGCGGGCACCGACTACCCCTCGGAGGTCGAGGACCGCCACACGCGGCTTCCATCGAGCACGCCCGACCGCGTCGCCGAGCGGACCGAACGGATCACCGCCAACGCGGAGACGCCGTACGACACCGCTCGCGTCGTCGAGCGCTGGCTCGAAAACAACAAGGAGTACTCGCTGGACGTCCAGCGGCCGCGGGGGAACGTGGCCGACGAGTTCCTCTTCGAGATGGACGCGGGCTACTGCACCTACTTCGCGACGGCGATGGTCGTCATGCTCCGGAGCCAGGACATCCCGGCGCGGATGGCCGTCGGCTACACGTCCGGCGAGCGCGTCGCCGAAGACGAGTGGGTCGTCCGCGGCTACAACGCCCACGCGTGGGTGGAGGCGTACTTCCCCGAGGTCGGCTGGGTTCGCTTCGACCCGACGCCCGCCGACTTGCGCCGAGCCGCCGAACAGGAGCAACTCTCCGAGGCGCGGGAGAACAACCGCACCGACGTGGACGTGAACGACACCGGTGGGCCCGAGTGGACGCCGAGTCCTACCGCGACGCCCGCACCGCTGACGCCCCGGGAAGACCAGCCCGCACAGGAAGCGCCCGGACAGCAGACGATTCCCGACCGGATCACGCGTCCCGGCGGGACGCCCGTGTCGGACGGGGACCCGGAGAACCCGTCGGTCATCACCGCACCGGCGAACGGGAGCGGCGCGAGTGACGGCAGTGGCGGGGACTCCTCGGGACCGTTCGACCGTCGCCCGCCGACCCGCGAGGAGGCGACGCTCGGGGCGATCGTCGTGCTCGGACTCGTCGTCGGGCTCCGCCGGACCGGACTCACCGGTCGCGCCTACCGCGCGGTCTGGTTGCGCTACCAGCCGACGAAAGACCCCGAGACAGACGCCGAGCGGGCGTTCGAGCGGCTGGAGTCCGTCCTCGCAGAGCGCCACCGTCCGCGCAGACCGGGGGAGACGCCACGACAGTATCTCGCGTCGATCGGGGCGGACGAACGCGCCGCGCAGGTCGCGACGATCCGCGAGCGCGCCCGGTACGCGGGGCGGGTGACCCGCGAGGAGGCCGACGAGGCGGTCTCGCTGGTCGACGACATCGTCGGCTGGCGGGGTGCGTGACCCCCCGACACCGGAACTCGGCACCCGGCGAAGCGGCGGCCATCGTGGGAAGTCCCGACAGTGTTTAATAGGTCGATTTCGTAGACCGATGCGTAATGTCGGAAGTCTGCTCGCTGACCAAGGCGAGTACGCCGTACGACCTCAGCCATAGCCCGTCAACTACCACCCGCGGTACGGACGAGCATGTCTGAGGTCTGCTCGACCTGTGGACTCCCTGAGGAGCTCTGCGTCTGCGAGGACGTCGCGAAGGATTCCCAGGAGATCAGCGTCCGCATCGACGAGCGCAGATACGGGAAGGAAGTAACGATCATCGAGGGATTCGACCCGAAGGACGTCGACATGGACACGCTGTCATCCGACCTGAAGTCGAAGTTCGCGTGTGGTGGGACCGTCGAGGACGGCGCCATCGAACTCCAGGGAAACCATACGGGTCGCGTCGAAGACTTCCTTCGAGACAAGGGATTCACCGTCGCCTGACCGCTCGTCCGTCCACCGGATACCCGCAGGGAGCAACACTCTTATCGCGTCGAAGCGGTCGTATCGCTACCCGCGAGTCGCAACTCACGCGGACGGGCGGCTGACCGTGACCCCGGAGACGACAATGCGAGCGCCGCCGTCGTACTCGGTGTCTATCGTCGCGTCCCAGCCGAGCGTGCGGGCCAATATCCGCAGGTTCGGGAGCGTCATCCCGGCGGCGAAGTCCGGGACCGCGCCGCCGTAGTCGAAGAAGGCGTCGCTCGCCTGTCCGTCCGGCAGGTCGCCGTCGTCGGTGAACACGATGCTATCGTCCCGGAGCGACACGGTCACCGTCGACGCGCCGTTGCAGGCGGCGAGCTCGAAGCCGTGCTCGGTCTCCGTCACGTCGGCTTCCCTCGACTACAGGACGCCTCGACCGCCGCCTACTCCTCCTCGTCGACAAACTCCACGACCGCCACGTAGTCGAGCAGTCTGCTGCGTTCGGACCGGACCAGGTTTTCGTCGTTGATCTCCATCGGGAGGTCGTCGAGGCGCTCGGCGATACGCGTGATGTCCTCGTCGACGCCGCCCAGCGCTTTGATGTGGAGGTTCTCGTGCCCGGTCATCAGTTCCGTTACCTCGACGACGGCCGGGATCTCCATGGCCTGTTTGGCCACGTCGCCGCGCTTGCTGATCCGCGCCGTGCAACTGAAGTGGAAGTACAGTTCCAGTCCCGTCCGGTCGTAGTCGACTGCCGTCGTGTACCCGGTGATGATGCCCTCCGACTCCAGCCGCTCCATCCGGTTGTGGACGGTGTTGTCCGAGACCCCCAGCTCCTCCGCCAGTTCGATGGCCGTGTAGCGCGCGTTCTCCTGGAGCAAGTTGAGCAACTGCCTGTCGACGTCGTCGAGTTCGTACGCCGTCACAGCCCGATTACCCGCCCGTCCACCAAGAGTGTATCGAAACTCCACACATATAATACTCGGATTTCGATATTCTAACGCCTACCCGTACTATCCGGGATTTTTCTAATCTTACGACGATGCCTATATAACTGACAATAGTGGTAGTGGAAAATCTCACTATATTTGGCTCGTTGATTCGAATTTTTAGTGTTTGTGAACATCTATGTTATTTATCGAATAGCTCGGCGGTATATTTATATGCGTTCGAGACATTGAGATAGTGTGAACAACGCACCGACTGTTCCGACGTCGCCGCAGACATACGACGAATCCCTCTCCCCGAGCGAATCGGTCATCTACGCGGTCGCAGACGAATCCGGGGTCAGCCCGATGGACCTCGACCCGCTCGCGTGGACGATCGACCCGGAGGCCCTCGATACGTACGTCGACGACCTGTTGCCCGAGGAGGTCGCGTCGGGAGCGGTCGAGTTCGACTACAGCGGCTACACTGTCACCGTCTCCGGAGACGGCAGCGTCGAACTC
>PXSD01000080.1 GCA_003023165.1 Halobacteriales archaeon QS_9_67_15
GTGTCACCGTCGTCGCGGACGCCTGCGTTGAGTGCAACGGTGCTGTCTACGTCCCTTGAAGCGCGGATGCCAGACCAGACGTTCGCCCGGCCTGCCGGTCCGACCGCATCGAACAGACCGGTCGTGACCCCGGCTGGCACCTCGATAGGGCGTCGACCTGACGGCGCCGCCCGGTCCCGAACCAGCCGACGCCGCACCGCTATTTTTCACTCGGACGCCGACCCGGTCGCCCACTCCAGCGCTCGCACGAAGAACTCGTCGTAGCCGTCCCAGTCCATGACGCCGTAGCCCCACTTCGGACCGGGGTCAGACGCGTAGACCACCGTCCGCCCGTCGCCGAACGCGTCGACAGCCAATAGCGGGTTCCCATCCACCGTCATCAGTTCGGTCGCGTCATCGCGCAGTCCGGCCACCTCGTTGTAGCCGTAGACCTCGGGGAACGACCCTGCGTCGAGGTGGTCGGTCACGTAGTGGTCCGCGTCGGTGAGCGTGACCGTCCCACCCTCCGGTCGCTCGACGCGGTCGTCGTAGACCGGTTCGATCTCGACGGGGAGCACGTCCTCCACGGGCGTCCCCTGCCAGTTCCCGACACCTTGGTACCCCTAGAAGGTCATCCAGCCGCCGCAGTAGAGCAGTGCGCCGCCGTCCTCGACGAACTCCCTGATGATCCGGAGGAGGTTCGGGCCGGGAATGGTGTCGGGGTGGAAGTGCGGTTCGAGCGTCCCGCGAGAGAGGTCGCTGACGATGAGCGCGTCGTACTCGGCCAGTTCCTCGACCGACCGCGGAAACTCGGTCATCGTCTCCAGTCCGTCGAGGTAGTCGACGTCGACCCCCTCGCGGTCCGAGAGCGCGTCCTTCAGCGGTTCGTAGTCGGTCACCTCCCGGTGGAACACCTGGAAGGTGTCCGCGCCGACGAAGTACTGGTTGGCCTGTAGCTTGTGGTCACCGACGTAGAGTGCGTCCATTCGTCCCCTCTGAACGAGGCCACCGGCTTAGTATCTCTGGCCGTCGGCGGTGTCAGTCGACCTGACAGCGAGGACGAAAGCGGAAAACCCGGCGTTCGCCGCACGATACTTCAGTGGACAGTCGTAACCCGACCCGATGACAGGCCTGTTCTCGCCACTGGAACTCCGCGACACGACGATACCGAACCGCGTGATGGTCTCGCCGATGTACCAGTACTCCTGCGAGAGTCGCGACGGGGTCGCCACCGAGTAGCACCACGTTCACCTCGGGTCCCGCGCCGTCGGCGGGGCCGGGCTCGTCATGGCCGAGGCCACCGCCGTCGAAGCGTGCGGCCGGATCACACCGCACGACCTCGGCATCTGGGACGACTACGGCGGCGACTCCGAGGGTCGCACTCGCCTCACGCGAGAGGTCACCGCGGCCGTGCGGGATGTCTGGCCCGACGACAAACCGGTGTTCGTCCGGGTCTCCGGGACCGACTGGTACGACGACCGCGACTCCTGGACCGCCGAGCAGTCCGCGCGGCTGGCCAGCCGACTCCACGAGGTCGGTGCCGACCTGGTCGACGTGTCCAGCGGCGCCATCGCGCCCGACTCCTACCCACCACAGGCGGGCCCCAACTACCAGCTCCCGCCGGCCGAAACCGTCCGAGAGCAGACAGAGAGCGACGTCGCCATCGGGACGGTCGGCGGGATCATCACGCCGGAACAGGCACAGGCAGCCGTCGCTAACGACCGCGCCGACCTCGCCATCGTCGGCCGGGAGTTCCGCAGGGACCCGTACTTCGGTCTCCGCGCCGCCGACGCGCTCGACGCGACCGGCGAGGTGTCCGGTCCGCCCCAGTACCGTCGCGCGTTCGGGTTCTGAGCGGCGGAACATCGTCCACCGGTCGGGTCAGTCATCGACCAGTTCGAACTCGACCCGGTCGACGTCCGCGCCCTTCGAGGTCCGGTCCGTGATCTCGATCCGTCCGATCTCGGCGGTCCGGTCGACGTGCGTCCCGCCGCAGGGGCAGAAGTCGAAGTCCTCGATCTCGACGACGCGGAGCGGGTCGACCGACTCGGGGATGAGGTCGAGTTGCGTCCGTCCCTCCGGAGTCTCGTCCTCGACGCGGTCGCGAGGCCGTTCGGCCTTCATCACGGGAAGATCGCGCTCGACGACGTCGTTGGCTTTCCGCTCGATGGTCTGTACGTCCGCCTCGTCGAAGTCGGCTGGCTCGAAGTCGAGGCGCGAGCGGTCCTCGTGGATCTGGTTGCCCGCTGTCGCCGCGTCAAACGCCTCCAGCGCGACGCGCGAGACGACGTGCTGGGCGGTGTGCATCCGCCGGAGTCGCTCGCGACGCTCACCGTCGATGCGACCGGAGACGGTCGCGCCCGATTCCGGCAACTCTCCCTCGACGTCCTCGAGCGAGTGTCGCACGTCGCCGTGGTCTTTCCGCACGTCGACGACCCGCGCTCGGCCGCCGTCCCACTCCAGGCGGCCCCGGTCGGCTGGCTGCCCGCCGCCCTCGGGGTAGAAGTACGTCCCGTCGAGGACGACGTACTCCGGCGCGGCTTCGCTGACGGTCGCCTCGAACTCGGTCACGTCGTCGGCGTCCGGAAGGTAGCGGAGGTCTGTCACGCACTCCGGTACGGAGTGGTCCCACTAAAACGGTCGCGCCGCGACCAGGTCTCGGGACCGAGGCAGCCCCACGCCCGCAGGCAGTCGCCGTCTACCCGTGAGCCGTTCGTCGTGAGCCGACGTCAAACGCGGCTCCTGTCCCGTGGCGGGCGATAGCGAGTGCGGCTTAGAGGGCTCCAGTCGCCGCTTGTCGCGGGGCTTTATGCGTCTGCTCTCCCAACGGCTACCCATGACAACGCTCGTCGTCGGGACGGACGCGGTGGAGTCGAGCGAACCGCTGGCCGAGTACCTCGCGACTGTCGTCGACGAGGACGACACGGTCTACGTCGTCAACTCGCTCCTCGGCGGCGACGACACGACCGGCGAAGCGATCCGCAACGGCGAGGAGGCGATCGAGGCCGTCGCCGACGCGCTCGCCGACCGCCGGGTCGCCGTCGAGACCCACCAGCTCGTCCGCGGGAACGAACCCGTCGAGGACCTGCTCACGTTCGCCGACGAGGTGGACGCCGACGAGTTCGTCGTCGGCATCCGCAAGCGGACGCCGGTCGGCAAGGTGGTCTTCGGCTCCACCGGCCAGAACCTCCTGCTCGGGGCGGACCGACCGGTGCGCTGCGTCCCGCTCGTCGAGTAACCGCGGTCTCCGCTTTCGTCGCTCGAACGACGACCGGTGAGCGGTGTCGCTCCCCGACCGCCGGCAGACCGACCGTGTCACCACAAGACACATCCGGCAGATCCGCGAAGCCACACGTGAACTCAACCGTCTTATGTCCACAGACCGCTCGCTCGCGTCCGACTGGGAGTTCTGGCACGCGCTGGCGGTTGGCTCGCTCCTCGTGTGGATCTGGGCACAGGCGAGTCGATTCCGGCTGATGGGGCTCCTCCAGTCGCTGACGTGGGCCGTCCACGGGACGGTTCCGTACGTCCCGCAGGCGTCGCTCGACCGGGTTCGGCCGGTCGTCGACACGCTCGTGGCGCTGTGGTTTTCCGTCGCGGTCGCGAGTTTCGTCTGTGGTTTTTTCGTGTTTCACACCCACGCCGAGACGGGGACCGAACCGGAATGGTCCGGAGACGATTGAGGACCGTACCGAAGCCGTTCACCGCAAGAACTTTTGAGGGGAGTCGAGAATCTCTACATGGACACGTGAGAATCTGGCGACTGCGAGCGAGACGCTCGAATCGGTCGACGAAACCACCGATGACGCCGGGGAGCGGCTGGAGAGCCTCGCCGACCAGCTCGACACGCTCGCGACCCGCGACGTGAGCGACCAGATCGGGTCCGCACACGAGTCCGTGACCGCCTTCCGCGAGACCGTCGAGGGCGTCTAGGAACCATCTTTTTCCCGAGGGGGTCGCCGACTGCGACCCCCTCGACAAAAACATGGGTGAAAAAGCGCGGCTCGCGCTACGCGCTCGCCGCGTGAACCGCGCGCCGCAGGCGCGCGGATGCTCGTTGCAGATGCTGTAGGTATTGGGCTAGCATCCACCGGGCGACCGACGAAACCTCGTCAAAGCTGGTGCTGACGGTGTTTTTTACCCTGGTTTTCACGAGTGATTCCCATAGAGAGCGGACCGACCGAGGTACCCGAGCGGTAAAGGATAGGTTTTTGATACGAACCGAACCCCGCCGGGCCACCAGTGTCGGAGACGAGCGCGAGCCGACCGGGAGGCGGAGGGTCGGTCAGGACTCTCGCCGGTAGAGGACCACCAACAGCGCGACCAGCGCGACCTGTGCCCCCTTGTCGATGAAGCCGACCGCGGAGAAGTCGGGTGCGTTGATGACGTACCATGCGACGACCTGCCCCAGCGTGAACGGGATGCCCAGCAGGTAGACGAGCGGTCGCCGGTAGTTCGCGGCGACCGCCGCCGAGCCCGCGACGAAACCGATACCGGCGACCAGGAACGACCAGCCTATCGGACTCTCGATGAAGTTCACACCGAGGAAGAGGTGGAGCAAGCCCGAGACGACGGCCAGTGCGATGCCGGCCAGGTGGAGCGCCGACAGTGACTCTCGCTTGACGACAGTTTGCGATGCGGTATCGGTCGCCATATCCCCATTTAGGACAGGCGTCTTTTCAATCCACGGTCGGTCTGACGCGTTCACGGAGCGGCCCTCTTCCGCAGTCACGGACGGTTCGGTCGCGAAGGGGTTCTCACTCCGCGTCCAGCAGATGGTCTGCCAGGATCGGGACGAACGTGCCGATGTCGGTGACCATCCCGACAGCCTGGTCGCTCCCGCGGTCGAGCAGTTGGGTTACCGTCGCCGGGTTGATGTCGACGCAGACCGTTCGGGTGGTCGAGGGGAGGCAGTTCCCGACAGCTACGGAGTGCAACAGCGTCGAGAGCATGAGCACTAGATCCGCCTCGTGGGCCTGCTCGCGGATGGCGTTCTGGGCCTCGGTGGAGTCTGTGATCGTGTCGGGCAGCGGACCGTCGTCGCGGATGGACCCGGCGACGACGAACGGCACGTCGTTCTCGACGCACTCGTACATCACGCCCGACTCGACGGTGCCGCTCTCGACGGCGTCCTCGATGCCGCCCTCGCGGATGACCTCGGAAATGGTGTAGATGTGGTGTTTGTGGCCCTTCCGCGGGTGGTCGAGCGACTCCGTGTCCATCCCCAGCGAGGTGCCGTAGAGGTCGCGTTCGAGGTCGTGGACGGCGAACCCGTTCCCGATGGAGAGCATGTCGACGAACCCCTCGCGGACGAGGCGAGCCATGTCTTCGCGAGCGCCGGAGTGGATGAGCGCCGGGCCACAGACCGCGAGCACTGTTCCGCCCTCGCGTTTGGTCTCCTCGATGGCGTCGCCGACCTGTCGGATCGTCGACTCCGACGGGCGTTCCGACGAGACGCCGCCCCGCATGAACCCGAAGGCGCCCTCGCGGTCGCGGGGCCGCTCCGGCGGGTTCACTCTGATGCCCGTCTCGCCGGTGACGACGAAGTCGCCTTCCTCGACGCCGCTGAGAACGGCCGTGTACGCCTGCGGGTCGGCGTCGTCGTCTCCTACCCCTTCTACGAGCACGGCGCAGTCCATCTCGATGTCCTCGACCGCGACCCACTCGCCGTCGATGCGGACCTCGGTCGGGTGGTTCGTCGTCGAGTAGAAGTCGTGGGGGACGACCTTGTCCTTCGGAGCGCGCTGGAGCGTGGCGTCCTTGGGGTCGGACGGGTTCGCGCCGTTCTGGTGGAGTTCGTGGACGATGGACTGGAGCGTCTCCTCGTCTTCGGCCTCGACGAGCAGGCGAGCATAGGACTCCTCGTTCTCGTGGCGGCCGATGCGGAACTCCTCGACGTCGAACGAGCCACCGAGGTCCATGATGATACCGAAGGCGGCGCCCATCATTCCCGAGTCGATGATGTGACCCTCTAACTCGACTTCGCGCGCGGCGGTCATGCCCGGAGCATCGGTGCCACCGAGTAAGTCGCTTTGGATGTACGGGGCTCCACCGTGTCCGGCCGAGACGGGCATCGATCCGCTTACACCCGTCGGCGTCTAAGGGTCGAGCGATGGACCGCGCAGACGTCGCCACGGCGCTCGCACTGCTCGTCGGGGTCGCTCTGACGGGACAACTGGCCGGACTCGTCGAGTCCGCCGGGTTCCCGCTGCTCGGGTCTGCCGTCTGGCCGGTCGGGTACGGTAGCATCGTCCTCGCGGCGTGGTACGTCTGGATCCGCCCCCTCGACCTGCGCGCTCCCACCCCCGGCGACGGCGACCCGTGGGACGCCGAAACCGACGAGTCCACCGAACCGGAGCCGTAGTCGGCCCGTATTAATAAATCTCTGCGGAATATTTAATAATACGGAACAATAAACCCCCGTTTTGTAGCAGTAGAGTTAATACACCGTCGTCGCCTATCGTCGCGCAATGGCAGACGACAGCCCGGATCGGTCCGGTGGCGCCGAGCGCGTCGACGGGGAGTCGACGGTCCGAGCGGCCGCCGAGGAGTCGACGGTCCGAGCGAGCGCCGGGGAGGTCCGAGTATCGCTCTCCGTCCCGGACATGGACTGTTCGTCCTGCGCGGACAAGGTCGGGAGTGCGCTCGCGGACCTGCCGGGTGTCGCGGAGACGGACCTCCGTCCGACGACCGGAACGGCGAAGCTATCGTACGACGAGGACCGCGTCTCCCGTGCCGACCTCGTCGGGGCCATCGAGAGCGCGGGGTACGACGTCGTCGACGCGGAGGGCGAGGGGGAAGGTACCGACAGTGTCGAGACCGAGAGCGTCTGGGAGACCGCCCGGGCGAAAAAAACCGCCGTCAGCGGTGTCTTCCTCTTCGTCGGTCTCCTCGTTCAGTTCGGCCTCTCGGGACTGAACGGGCCGGTCGTCGCGGCCGCGGGGCGGGAACTGCTGCTCTCGGACGCGCTCTATCTGGTCGCGGTGCTCTCGGGCGGCCAAGTGATCGCCCGGAACGGCTACTACTCGGCGAAGAACCTCAGTCTCGACATCGACTTCCTGATGTCGGTCGCCATCGTCAGCGCGACGGGCATCTCCCTGGTCGTCCCCGACCTGCACTTCTACGTCGAGGCGGCCTCGCTTGCGCTCCTGTTCAACGTGGCCGAACTGCTGGAGCGGTACTCGGTCGACCGGGCGCGCCAGTCGCTCGAGGAGTTGCTCGCGCTGTCGCCGGATACCGCGACCGTCCGGCGGGAGGCCGAAGCGACGGACGGGAGCGAGGCCTCCGAACGAGCGAGCGGGGAGCGAACGCGACCCGAGAGCCGCGACGGCGACCGAGTCGAAGTGCCCGTGGAAGACGTGCTCGTCGGCGAGACGGTGCTCGTCGAACCCGGCGAGAAGGTCCCGATGGACGGCACGGTGACCGAGGGCGCGAGCGCGGTCAACGAGGCGCCGATCACCGGCGAGAGCGTCCCCGTCGACAAGGCGGTCGGCGACAAGGTGTTCGCGGGGACGATCAACGAACAGGGCTTCCTCGCGGTCGAGACGACCGCCGTCGCCGGCGACTCGACGATCGACCGCATCGTCGAACTCGTCGAGGACGCCCAGGCGAACAGGACCGAGCGCGAGCAGTTCGTCGAGCGCTTCGCCGACTACTACACGCCCGCGGTCGTCGCGGCGGCGCTGCTCGCGACGTTCGTCGCACCGGTCGTCTCCGGCGGCGGCTGGGCGACGTGGTTCATTCGCGGCATCTCGCTGCTCGTCATCGCCTGCCCGTGTGCGTTCGTCATCTCGACGCCGGTCACGGTCGTCTCGGGCGTGACCGGCGCCGCGAAAAACGGTGTCCTGATCAAGGGCGGCAACCACCTCGAGGCGATGGGCGAGGTCGACGCCGTCGCCTTCGACAAGACGGGCACGCTCACGACGGGCGAACTCTCCGTCACAGACGTGGTCGGCGTCAACGGCAACAGCGACACCGACGTGCTCCAGTGCGCCCGCAGCATCGAGCGCAGGAGCGAACACCCCATCGGCGACGCCATCGTCGCGCACGCCGACGAGCGGGACGTGTCCGACCGCGAGGTGACCGACTTCGAGAGCATCACCGGCAAGGGCGTCCGCGCCGACCTCGACGGTCGCACGCACTACGCCGGCAAACTGGGACTGTTCGACGACCTCGGGTTCGACCTCGACCACGTCCACCTGACGACCGACGGCGGCGTCGTGGTCGATGACGCCAGTACCCTCTGCGAGGACCGCGACGACTGCGTCGACCTCCGGGAGACGATCCCCCGGCTCCAGTTCGAGGGGAAGACGGTCGTCCTCGTCGGGACGGCTGACGAACTCGAGGGACTGATCGCCATCGCGGACGAGGTGCGACCCGAAGCCCGTCGGACCGTCGAGCGCCTCCGCGAACAGGGCGTCGAACACCTCGTGATGCTCACCGGTGACAACGAGGGGACTGCGCGCGCGGTCGCCGAACAGGTGGGCGTCGACGACTACGCGGCGGACCTGCTCCCCGACGAGAAGGTCGCACGCGTCGAGACCCTGGTCGGGGAGTACGAGGACGTGGCGATGGTGGGCGACGGCATCAACGACGCGCCCGCGCTCGCGACGGCGACGGTGGGCATCGCCATGGGCGCCGCCGGAACCGACACGGCCATCGAGACGGCCGACGTGGCGCTGATGGGCGACGACCTCTCGAAACTCCCGTACCTCCACCGGCTCGCCCACACCGGCAACGGCGTCATTCGACAGAACGTCTGGGGAAGCCTCCTCGTCAAGGCGACACTGGCCGTCGCCATCCCGCTGCCCTTCGTCGTCGTCCCGCTCTGGTTCGTCGTGCTGGCGGGCGACGTCGGCATGACCACTGCAGTCACCGCCAACGCCACGCGCCTCGCGCGACTGAAACCCGACTCGGCCACTGCGTGAAAAACATCGACCCGATAATATTCGAATTCAGACTATAACGCGAAACTATTTGAATACTAATATGTACTTTCGCTGGACCAGGCAGTGAAAGCGGTCCGGACGCGCTGTTTTGTCCGTCGAAAGCGAGTAGTAGTTTCACTCGACCAGCGGACCGATTCCAGGACGAGCAGAATACTCGGCCGTATCGATTTCAGAACCGCTCTGTCGGCTGCACTCGTGAATCTACGACGGGATTTCGACGGAACACACATATCAGACTTATCGTTCGGGTGGCGGTATCGAAGGCGGCAGTCGGCTGCAGACACGCGTTCACGCCCGGATCGAACGGCAGAGACGAGCGGAAGACCTATCAGCGAGTCCGTGGTATCGAACGGTACATGACGAATCGACAGGACGAGCGTCCGGACAACAAGGTCGAGCGCGTCGTCCGGAAGTACGACCTGGGCGACCTGGGTCAGGAGCTGGAGCGGCGGTGGACGGGTGAGGGGCGGGAGCGCCAGAGCCTCAGAGACCTGGCACACTACTTCAACCGCCGGGTCCTCGAGAGCGCGATGGACGAGGCCGGCGTGGTGACGCTACAGGGAGAACTGGAGAACATCTACGAGTTGCTGACCGAGGACGACGTGACGGAGGGGGCGCGGACGCAGGCACGCAACAGGCTCGAACGGGAAGAGATCGACGCCGACGACCTCCAGGACGACTTCGTGAGCCACTACGCCATCCACACGTATCTGCGGGACTACCGCGACGCGGAGTACGAATCGGGCGACGACCGGAACCAGCGCGAGAAGTCCGTCGAGACGATCCAGCGACTCACCAGTCGACTGAATGCGGTCACCCGACGCAACGTCGAGAACCTCCGTTCGACGGACCGACTGGAGATCGGTCCCGTCGACGTCCTCGCCGACGTACAGGTCGTCTGCCAGGAGTGCGGGCGACAGGAGGACCCGATCGACCTCATCGAACGGGGCGGTTGCCGGTGTCGCGAAGAAGAGTAACGATTACACGTATATGCGTGTAATCGAACGAACGGGCAGCCAGCGGCGCTCTCCGTCGTGAACCGTCCAGAATTAGCTCCGTAAACGGCCAATCACTCGAAAGAAATTGCAATACCTTTATAAACTGGTGACCACCACAGGTAGCCATGGGAGCGACCGATAGTATCTCGAAGTCGGTAGACATTTCGGTGGAGAAGATCGGCGGGATCGACAGGACGTCGGTTTCGTTCGACGCCGGTGTGACGATCTTGACGGGACGCAACGCGACGAATCGGACGTCGCTGTTACAGTCGGTCATGGCCGGGCTGGGCAGTGACGACGTGTCGCTGAAAGGCGACGCGGACGAGGGACACGTGGAACTGACCGTCGGCGACGAGACCTACAGGCGGACCCTCGAGCGCAAGAACGGGACGGTCGTCACGGGCGGCGACCCCTATCTCGAAAACTCCGAGATCGCGGACCTGTTCGTCTTCCTGCTCGAGTCCAACGAGGCGCGCCGCGCCGTCGAGCGGACGGAGAACCTGCGCGACCTCATCATGCGTCCGGTGGACACCGCCGCCATCGAGGAGGAGATCGAGGACCTCCAGGCCGAACGCGACGAGCTCGAGCAGCGACTCGACGACCTGCAGTCGCTCCGGCACACCCTGCCGGACCTCGAGGAGCGCCGCACCGAGCTCGAAGACGAGATCGAGGAGAAGCGCGAGGCGCTCGAGGAGAAGAAAGAGCAGATCGAGGACGCCGACCAGGACGTCGGGACCACGCGCGACCAGAAGGCCGAACTGGAGGAGTCGCTGGAGGAGTTCAGGGACGCCCGGTCGGACCTCGAAGACACGCGGTACAACCTGGAGAGCGAGCGCGACAGCATCAGCGCGCTGGAGTCCGAGATCGAGACCGTCGAGGCGGAGCTGACGGAGCTCCCGTCGGCGGTTTCGGGCGACGTCACCGAGGTCGAGGACCACATCGAACGGCTCCGCGACCAGCGACAGGCGCTCGACTCGACGGTCAACGAACTCCAGAAGGTCATCCAGTTCAACGAGGAGATGCTGGACGGGACGAGTTCGGACGTCGTCGCCGCACTGCGCGGCGGGGACGACGCCGAGCAGGTGACCGACCGGCTCGTCGACGACCAGGTCGTCTGTTGGACCTGCGGAAGCGAAGTCGACCAGTCAGACGTGGAGACGACGCTCGACCGTATCCGCGACCTCCGTCAGGAGAAACTCTCCGAGCGCCAGGACCTCCAGTCGGAGATCGACGACCTGAAGACCGAGAAGGCGACCTATCAGGAGCAGAAGCGCCAGCGCTCCCAGCTCCGGGACCGCCTGAGTCGAGCCGAGTCGGAACTCGAACGCCGTCGCGAGCGCGTCGACGACCTGGAGGCCGAGCGCGACCGCCTCGAGGAACGCATCGACGACCTCGAGTCGGAGGTCGAGGAGCTTCAGGACGAGACCCAGAGCGACCTGCTCGACCTTCACCGCGAGGCCAACGAACTCGAGTTCGAGATCAGTCGACTGCAGGACGATTACGAGAGCGTCTCGGAGGAGATCGAACACATCGAGTCCGAACTCGACCGTCGCGACGAACTCAAGGCGGAACGCGAGGAGCTCCAAGGGGAGATCGAGGACCTGCGGACGCGGATCGACCGCATCGAGACCGAAGCCGTCGAGCAGTTCAACGACCACATGGAGTCGGTCCTCTCGATCCTCGGCTACGAGAACCTCGAGCGGATCTGGATCGAGCGGAAACAGGAGCGCGTCAAGGAGGGTCGACGCCGCGTCGAGAAGTCCGTCTTCGACCTCCACGTCGTCCGCAGCACCGACGACGGCACGACCTACGAGGACTCCATCGACCACCTCTCCGAGTCCGAGCGCGAGGTGACCGGCCTCATCTTCGCGCTGGCCGGCTACCTCACGCACGACGTCTACGAGACCTGCCCGTTCCTCCTGCTCGACTCGATCGAGGCCATTGACTCGAACCGCATCGCACGGCTCGTCGACTACGTCTCCGAGTACGCCGAGTACGTCGTCGTCGCCCTCCTCGAAGAGGACGCCCAAGCGCTCGACGACGCCTACGAACGCGTGACCGAAGTGTAACACACCGCGAGACGGCGGCTTTCCCGTTCACGCACCCCGTCAGCACCGACGAGGGTCGACTCCCGGTCGGAGAGTGGTGCGGACGGTATACTGTCGTCGGGACACCATCGGAGATCAGCGACGATCCGTCGGAGCTACGAGCGACGGACCGCGCTGTAAAGTCGGGAGAGCGGGCTGTATCCGGACCATGCGAGTTCGGTCCCGGCCCAGGCGAGTGTCGTGAGAAGCGCGAGCGCGCCGAAGGCGAGGTCGGTGAACCGGACCCACGACGGGGCGGCGTAGAGCAGGCCGTTGACGACGAGGGTGGGAGTCAGTCCTTTCAGGACTACCCAGACTGCCTCCACGATACTCCGATCGGGGTGGGTTATCGTTCCGGCGGGCGGGACCGCGCCGACGCCGGGGTCGTCGTCGGTCGACCTGACGAACGGAAGGTCGATGCCCGAGCGGGTTCCCGCGTCGTCCGTCGTGCCCCTGGCCTCGCGGATCGCGCGCATGCTCTCCCCGCCGGTGCTCTCGTCGCCGGTTCCGAGCCGTTCCGCGTCGTACGGCATCCCGACCGTGACCGACCAGGCCACGCTCCCGTCGGGCGCGACTTCGGCGATCCGGTCGCCGTGGGTGTCGACGACGAGCGTGTTGCCGCCCGGGAGCCGGTCGGCGTCACGGGGCCACTGGACGCGGCTGTCCTGCCAGCCCCACGAGCGCCGCCACTCGCCGTCCGCTGCGGTCGTGGCGCTCCCCGTCTCCGGGTCGACGCGCTGGTACTCCAGCACCCGACTGTTCTCCGAGTCGGCGACGCTGAGCGCGGGCCCGCCCTGCGACGGCGGGACGTAGTCGGGGTTGTGCTGCTCGTAGAGGACGTCGTAGTCGTCCTCGGCGCCGAGCGTCCAGTTCTCGTCGACGCCCTCGCCGGGTTCGACGAAGACCACCTGGTCCATGTTCCGGACGCTGACCACGAACCGCCCGTCCGGCGTCACCGCCACGTCGTTGATGTGCGTCCAGTCGCCCGCTGCACCGCCCACGTCGGCGTCGAAGTGGCTGGAGGCGTTCCACTCCCAGACCGTCTCGTCGGTCGTCGTGTTCACGACGCGGACGCTGTCCCGGAGGATGTCGGCGACGGCGACGTGCGTGTCGTTGATCCGGTCGACATCGTGCCACCGCGCCGAGTAGATCCGGGTCGTGACCTCGCCGTACACCTCGTGCTCTTCGCCGGTCGTGAGGTTGACGCGGGTGAAGACGTTGTACGTGCAGCGTTCGGTCGAGACGTTCGCGCAGTCCGCACCGTCGCGGTGCTCCGCGGCGAGGTACTCGACGGTGTAGTCCGTCCCCTCGACGGGGTCGACGTCGAAGTACACCCGGTAGCTGTCGTCGTAGTAGGCCACGTCGCCGGAGCGGTCGAACGCGACCAGCTCCGCCCGCTCGTCCGAGGCGTAGAACCCCTGGGTCCCGACGACAGTCAGGTTCTCCGGGTCGCGTTCCTCTGGGTCGACGAGCACGCGCCCCTCCGTCTCGTCGGCCGCGCCCTCGGCCCAGTCCTCGCCGATATCCGTCGGGTAGGACCCGTTCGGACCCGACGGTCCGTACTCCGTCGGTCGCTCGTCGGGCGACGCGACCCCGGTGTCACCGGGACCGCTCGTCCCGGCGTCGTCGAGCGACCCGTGGGCACGCGCGACGTTCGGCTCGGCCGTCGCGTAACTGCTCGCGACCGCTCCCGCCGCGAGGACCAATACGACGGCGAAGAGCGCGCGAACGGTTCGGTTGGAGGGGCCGTCCATGTCTGGCCCATGCGGACGGACCCGTTAAGTCTCTTTAGATTACAGACGGCCGGCGAAAGCGAGTGGACGCGACGCCCCGAACCTACTTCTCGGCGACGAACACGTCGCCGTCGAGGCGGTCCGTGGCGTGGTCGGCGAGCAGTTTCAGGTTCTCCGTGTCGTCGCGGTTGTAGGAGACGAGCGTCTCGAGGGCGCGCTCGTCGCCGCGTTCGTACTCCCGCCAGAGACGGACGGCGTCCTCGCCCGAGAGGTCCGGTCTGTCGCGTTCGATCCCCGTTTCCGCCTCGATGGCTTTCAGGCCGCCGGTGAGGTCGAGCCGTCGACAAGGGTACATAAGGTCGACGTGCGGGACGTCGATGTCGACGCCGAACGCCGTCTCGAGGAAGGGCACGTCGAACCGCTTGCCGTTGAACGTCACGAGGAGTTTCGCGTCGTCGAGGCGGCGCTGGAGGCGGTCGGCGGTCAGGTCCCGCCCGGCGACCATGACCTCGGTGTCGCCGGGCGAGTGGACGCCGACGACGGTCACGTCGTGGCGGTGCTGGTCCAGCCCTGTCGTCTCGATGTCGAGGAAACACGTCTCCTCGCGGAAGTTCTCGTAACAGCGCCAGTGACTGCCGGAGGGGAACTGTTCGCGGAAGAAGCGGGCGTCGCCGTCGTCCAGTCGCTCGGCCGCGTCGGCGATGAACGACTCGATGTTCTCGGCCCGCCGGGCACCGACGGCCGACGGGTCGAAGGCGTCCCAGTGGGTGACCCCCGACTCCCAGAGGGACCGCTCGGTCCGCTCGCCCACGCCGTCGACCGGAATGAAGCTGTTCTCGATTCGCACACTCCCGAGATTCGGCCCCGCCGTCTTGGCCCTTTCGCTCGCCGGCGCCCCGTCCGTCGAGGCGGTGGCCGCCGTAGCCCGTCCTGGCGCCCGGACGCGGCGGTCGTATTTGGTTGAGAGAATTCTGACGGATGCGACGGTGACAAGCACTGAAAGCCCCGGCCATCTCGACTCGGGGGCTTCGCTGCGCTCCTCGCAACCCGCACTGCGGTGCTTGCGTCAGCCGCCGTCCTCAGAAATCGGAGATTTCTGATGGGCTGCGGAAGAGCTTCGCTCTTCCGAACGTCGTCGAGACGGCCGCCCC
>PXSD01000081.1 GCA_003023165.1 Halobacteriales archaeon QS_9_67_15
CGTACCTGACGCCCGAAGGGCTCGTCCGGACGCTCGCAGTCCGGTACGACTACCGACTCCGGGGCGAGGCGGTCGCCGAACCCCGGCGATGGAAGCACCGCAGGCCCCAGGCCGAGGAGCGCAATGAGCCGCGGGAGGCGAGCGTCTCGGGGCTTTCAGCTGGTGTCTGCGCTCTCTTCGACGGTTTTTGCTAAACTAAACACTGCCGACGCGGCCGCCCGGGCGCTTATGTGCGTCTCGTTCCAACGGCGAGTAATGGTCCGGACGCTCGCCGTCGTCGCGGCGCTCGCGGTCGCGATGGCCGGGTGTAGCGCGGTCGTCACGACGGACGACGGCGGTCGACCGTCGACGACGGCCACACCGGCGCCCGTTCCCAGCGACACCGCGACGGCCGCTCCGGACCCGTCGCTCCCGCCAGGCGTCTACGCCAACGGCTCGGTGTCTCCGGGCGCGCTCGGATTGGCCCACGACGAGGAACTCCGGGGGCAGTCGTTCACCTGGCGGGTCGAGTACGAACGACGCAACCGCGACGACGGCGCCGTCGTCGACTCCGTCTCGAAGCGCATGCGCGTCGGTCCCGACGGGTCGTACCTGCTCCGGACGGAGCGGTCGACCGGCGAACGACAGACGGTCTACGCGGGGGAGACGGGCACGTACCTTAGGAGCGTCTTCGAGAACGTCTCGACCGAGCGCGAACTCGAATACGAGTTCGACCACCGGCGCCACCTGCTGACACCGCAGTCGCTGTACCGCTACCTGCCGTCCGACAGCGCGACCGTCACGCGAGTCCGACGCGGCGACCGTCTGTTCTACCGAGTCCACGTCACCACACCGCCGCTCGGCGTGAGCAACCGCCACCCCAAGCAGGTCGTCCGGAACTACAGCGCCACTGCGTACCTGACGCCCGAAGGGCTCGTCCGGACGCTCGCAGTCCGGTACGACTACCGACTCCGGGGCGAGGCGGTCTCGCTGTCCCTGCGGACCGAGCACCGACGAGTCGGAGAGACAACCGTCGAACGGCCGGACTGGGCGGCCGAACTGGCGCGGGCCTCCACGTCAGGTTCGACGACGACCGCAACTCGGTCGACCACGGAGTCCCCGAGCGGTACCGTCACGGGGACGACCGCCGCCGCGAACGAGTCGGCGTCGGCCACGAGCGCAGGGGGTGACGGATGACCCGGCGGGTCCGGTGGGCCGTGGTCGCGGTCGCGTTCCTCGCGCTCCTCGCGGGCTGTACCGTCTTCACGTCGTCCGAGGGCTCGCCGGTCACCGAGACCGTGACACCTGTCCCGGTCCCGAGCGTCACGGACTCCGCGGGAACTGCGGACCGGGAGACGGCGGCGGTCGGAGGAGAGCCGGGGAGATTCCCGGGAGTTTCGGCCGAATCTGGCATCGACCTGGACGTGCTGCTGGAGACGCACGTCGCCGTTCTCTCCTCGAACTCCTACACCCTCGAATGGGCGCGGTGGACGGCGGGCGGTGACGGCGCCGTCTCACAGCAGTTCGAGCGTCGGCTCGAAGTCGCGGACGACAACATCTACCTGCGCCGAGACAAAGGCGTCCGCTCCGGGAACGTCACGACGACGTACGTCGACGGGACCGTCGGCTACCGCCGCGTCGCCAGTGACAGGGGCGTGACGGTCGACCGCCGCTCCGTTCGACGTGACGACGCGGCGCGGGAACGATTCGCCCGGCTGGTCTTCTTCGAGGTGCGCACCTTCTTCGAGGAGGGAGGCGACGACCTCACCGTCGTCGAGCGGAACGGTCGCCCGTACGCACGGGTGTTCACCACGCGAGCGCCACCGCTGCTCGGCGAAATATACGACGCCTACGCGGTCCAGAACTTCACCGCGACGATGTGGGTCGCGCCCGAAGGCTATGTCCAGGCCGTCCACTACGAGTTCGATCTCGTCGACCTCGACGCCACCATCCCCGTCGAGTGGCGCTACAGCTACGCCGATATCGGCGAGACGACCGTCGACAGGCCGGCGTGGGTCCCGGAGAACGCCACCGACGCCTCGCGAGTGAACGGGACCGACGCGACGCCGGCAGGAGTGACCACGGACCGGACGGCCACGCCGACCCGAACTCCCGACCCCGCGCGCGTCCCCCCGACGACCGACTCGAACGCGACAGCGTTCAGGTGACTACCTGCCTCGGGACCCACTTCGCCGCCAGTCGCGCGCGAGCGACGATGAACAGCCCAGACTTAGACACCCATAGTAATGCCTGACATTCCACTCGTTAGCCGCTAATTGGGCGGAACTTCTTTTTCGGTTGCGAGTTAATTTCTCCGAAAAAAGCGTGAAAAGAATTATGCCGGCGCCCGGTCAAGGGAGAGATATGATACACGTTGGCGTCAACGGGTACGGAACGATCGGCAAGCGGGTCGCGGACGCGATACGCGCACAGCCGGACATGTCAGTCGCTGGCGTCGCCAAGACGAGTCCGAACTTCGAGGCGAGAGTCGCTCACGAGCGGAACTACCCGCTCTACGTTGTCGACGGCGACCGAACGGACGAGTTCGCGGCGGCCGGGTTCGAGGTCGCCGGGACCGTCGACGAACTGGTCGCCGCGAGCGACCTGATCGTCGACGCGACCCCGGCCGGTGTCGGTGCCGAGAACGCCGACCTGTACCAGCGCCACGACACGCCCGCGGTCTTCCAGGGCGGTGAGGACGCCGACGTGGCCGAGGTGAGTTTCAACGCCCGTGCGAACTACGAGTCGGCGCGGGACGCCGACTACGCACGCGTCGTCTCCTGTAACACGACGGGGCTCTCGCGGCTGTTCGCTCCCATCGCCGAGGAGTACGGCATCGAGAAGGCGCGGGTGACACTCGTCCGCCGCGGCGGCGACCCGTCACAGAGCAGTCGCGGCCCGATCAACGACACCCTGCCGGACCCGGTCGAGATCCCCTCCCACCACGGCCCGGACCTGAACACCGTCTTCCCCGACATCGAAGTCGACACGATGGGGATGAAGGTGCCCGCGACGCTGATGCACACCCACGCCGTCAACGTGACGCTCGCCTCGGAGGTCGACGCCGAGGCGGTCAGGGAGCTCCTCGACGACGAGTCGCGCCTCTACGTCCTGCCGCCGGAGCTCGATATCGACGGCGCGGGCAAGCTCAAGGAGTTCGCGCAGGACGCCGGTCGCCCGCGCGGCGACTGCTGGGAGAACTGCATCTGGGGCGACTCGGTCACCGTCGAGGGCCGCGACATGTACCTCTTCCAGGCCGTCCACCAGGAGGCCGACGTGGTACCCGAGAACGTCGACGCCATCCGCGCGATCAGCGATACGGCCGACAGAGCGGAAAGCATGACCCTCACGGAGGACGCGCTCGGCCTCGACGGCCAGATCGGCCAGTCGATGCGCGACCCCGTCGTCCAGCCGCCGACCGTCGCCGACGGTGGCCGCGACCCGGACGCGGAGTAGTCCGACGACGGCACCGAACGACATCGACTCCCAGTTCTCGACCGTCGGAGACCGCGCTCAGAACAGCTCGAACCGCTCTGCCTCGCCGGTTTCGGTGGCCCAGCACAATCGCGTAGTGGCCGCCGGAGTCACCGCCGAAGGGGACACCGCTGGGGTTGATCCGGACGGTCCCGTCGCGGTCTCCGTGGCCGAACTCGTGGGTGTGGCCGTGGAGGACGTAGTCGTAGCGGCCACACTCGACGAGCGCGCCGACGAGCGGTGCACCGGTGCCGTGATACACCGCGAACTCGCTCCCGCCGAGCGTCAGTTCGCCCACCTCACCGAGGTACGTGCCGAACTCGTCGACCGTCTGCTGGAGCGCCTACTCGCCGTCGTTGTTGCCGCGGACGGCGTGGAAGTCGAAGTCACCGTCGAACGGCGTCGCCGAGAACGGTGCGACGATGTCGGAGTGAACCACCGCGTCACACCCCTCGCGCTCGAAGACGTTACGGCCTCCTCGACCGCGTCCTGGTCGTCGTGCGTGTCCGAGACGATACCGACGTGCATGACCGACGGTTCGACGCGTCGGTCAAGCAAGGTTTCCTCCTCCTCGCTCCCCCGTCGAGCCCGCCCCACTGCCGGACCGCTTCCGACACCTTCGCCTGCCCCGTCAGCCCTCCGGTTACCGCTCCAGCCGCCGAGAAATTAACTCGTCGTCGAGTTATTTTATTTCACACATCGTAGAAAGAAATTTACTCGCAGCCGCCCAATGGTGGTGTATGCGAGACACCGGCGACTGGACGCGGCGACACGCGCGGGTCGACAGGAGCGGAGACGACGAGCGGTCAGAGAGCGGTCGTCGACGGGTCGTCAGTGCGGACCCACCGGCTGACGACTGGTCCGCCCGACACGCGTGGTGCCGTCGGTCGTGAGCGGGCACGGCCGACCGTCGCGGCCGGTCGGGGAGCGGCCGGGTCGCCCCCTTAGTTGTTCTGTAACACTTCGACGCCGACGAGTCGCTCGCCGGTGAGCGCGCGGATGTAGGCGCCGCCCGCGATGGAGACGTGACCGAAGTCGCTCTCGTCCATCCCGTACATCTCGATGGCTCGGGAGGTGTCGCCGCCGCCGACCACGGAGAAGCAGTCGGTGTCGGCGATGGCTTCGAGGACGCCGACTGTGCCGTCGGCGAACCGCTCGTCCTCGAACAGCCCGAGCGCGCCCTTCACGAAGACGGCCTCCGAGTTCTCGACGAGCGCGGCGTACTCCTCGACGGTGTTCGACCCGACATCGAGGAACGCCCTGTCTTTCTCCTCGACGTCCGCAACCTCGATCTCGTCGCGCTCGCCGTCCTCGTCCTCGTACGCGAGGTCGAGCGCCAGCCTGATCCGGTCGCGGCGGTCGTCGAGCAGGTGTTCGATCGTCTCCTCGTTGTCCGCCCACTGCTCGTCGAAGAGGTCCATGCCTTCGAGGTCGCGACCGACCGGCACGTCGTCCGCCCGCAGGAAGAGTTCGCCGGCGATCCCGCCGAGCAGGAAGTCGTCGACCGCGTCCCCCAGCGCGGTCATCACGTCGATCACGTCGGTCGCCTTCGTCCCGCCGACGACCATCCGCACCGGCCCCTCGAACTCCCGCTCGGCGATGGCGGTGTTGGCCTCGTACTCCGTCTCCATGACCCGACCCGCGTAGGCCGGGAGCGCGAGCGGGAACCCGACCAGCGAGGCATGCGAGCGGTGGGCCGCCGAGTAGGCGTCGTTGACGTAGGCGTCGAACTCCGGCGTCAGCGCCCGGACGAACTCCGTCTCCGCCTTGACCGCCGGGTCTTCCTCGGGCAGTTCCTCGTCGCACATTCGGGTGTTCTCCAGCAGGAGTACCTCGCCGCCGTCGAGGTCCCTGACCGCCGAGACGGCTCGGTCGCCGAACGTGTCAGGGACGAACTGGACCGGGTAGCTCGCGGGCATGTCGGCGTGCTGTTCGAGTGAGACGAACGTGTCCCGACCGGGTCGACCCTGGTGTGCCATGAGCGCGACCGCGCAGTCGCGGTCGGCGAGTTCGCTGACCGTCTCGGCGTGGCGGTCGAAGCGGCGGTTGTCCTGGACGGTACCGTCCTCGACCGGCGAGTTGAGGTCGAGGCGGACGAGGACGCGGTCCCCGTCTGCGAGGTCGTCGAGCGTTTTGAACGCGGGCATTTGTGTCCGAGTAGTCGCTCGGCGGCGAGAAAAAACCGCGTGGTCCGGCGACGGGCGTTCAGTTCTCGGAAACGTACGCGGCCACGTCGAGCATCCGGTTCGAGAAGCCGTACTCGTTGTCGTACCAGGTGAGGACCTTCGTCATCCCGTTGACGACGTTGGTCGACTGCAGGTCCACCTGGGAGGAGTAGGGCGACCCCTGGATGTCGGTCGAGACGACCTCGTCGTCGGTGACGCCGAGTACACCCTCCAGTTCACCCTGTGCGGCCTCGCGGAACGCGCTGTTGACGTCGCCCTCGGTTACGTCCGCCTCGAGGTCGACGACGAACTCCGTGATCGAGCCGTTCGGAACCGGCACGCGGATGGCCATCCCGTCGAGTTTGCCCTCGAGTTCCGGTAGAACCTCGGTCGCGGCCTGTGCCGCGCCGGTCGACGTGGGCACGATGTTCTCTGCGGCCGCGCGACCGCGACGGGTCTTCGCCTTCGGGCCGTCGACGAGGTTCTGCGAGCCCGTGTAAGCGTGGACCGTCGTCAGCTGGCCCGCCTCGATGCCGAACGCCTCGTCCAGCACCGTCGCGACCGGCGTGATAGAGTTGGTCGTACAGGAGGCGTTCGAAACCACGTCCTCGCCGTCGTAGTCGTCGTGGTTGACGCCGTAGACGACCTGCTTGACCGGCTTCTCGCCCTTCGGCGGGGCGGAGATGACGACCGTCTCGGCGCCCGCGTCGAGGTGCTTGCTCGCGTCGTCGTAGTTGCGGAAGATGCCCGTACACTCGAAGGCCACGTCGACGTCGAGGTCGTCCCACGGGAGCCGTGCGGGGTCGGTCTCCTCGTGGACGGACGCACCGAACTCCGTCCCGTCGACGGTCATGACGCCGTCCTCAAGCGTGACGCCCTCGAGCGGGCCCATGACCGTGTCGTACTTTGCGAGATACTCCATGTCCTCGTCGTCCATCACGTCGTTGATGCCGACGACCTCGACCTGCGGGTCGCCCAGCGACGCTCGGAACACGTTACGACCGATACGGCCGAAGCCGTTCAACCCGACTCGAACCGTCCCCTCAGTAGATCCGCTCATGGTAAATCAACCGTCGCTCGATACGAGTATATGGGTTTCGAATACGGAACGAGAACGATCACTGTTCGTCATGCAGGATCGGCGAACGATCCGTACCTGATACATAATTGTTCACGTATCGGTTCTTTTGCGCCGCCAGCGTCGTATCTGCCCAGTTTTCGCTCGTCGGCCTCGGTCGGCTCGCGCCCGAAGTCGTTCGACGCGTTCGCTGTCCATTATCTCGCGGTCGCCGCGGCCGCCGTTCCAGACGACCCGGACCCGCGAGCCGTCGCTCGCTTGGACGAGCGTGCTGTCCCC
>PXSD01000082.1 GCA_003023165.1 Halobacteriales archaeon QS_9_67_15
ATAATCCGTATCAGTACAGGTGGTGTAGTTAGCGATCGGTCGCCGATCAAACGTCCGCGAGCGAAGCGAGCGGTTCACCGCCGGAGCCGTCGAAGACGGCGGAGGCGGCCTTTTTCACCCATGTTTTTGCCGGTCGGGTGCCCGCAGGCCGCCGAAGGCGGCCGAGGACACTCGGCCGGCAAAAAGATGGTTGGTAAAGGTTGATTTGGTCGGCCGTCGACTGCCCGAACATGAGCGACGACTGCATCTTCTGCTCGATCGTGGCCGGAGAGATCCCGAGCCGAACCGTCTACGAGGACGACGACGTGTCCGCCTTCCTCGACGCGAACCCGCTCGCGCCGGGGCACACGCTCGTCATCCCGAAGGCTCACCACGAGCACGTCCAGGACGTGCCGAACGACCTCGCGAGCGACGTGTTTTCGGTGATGCATCGACTCGTCGAGCCTGCCGAATCGGCCGTCGACGCCGACGGGTCCACGGTCGCGTTCAACAACGGCGAGGCCGCCGGGCAGGAGGTGCCCCACGTCCACGGACACATCGTCCCGCGGTTCGACGACGACGGCGGCGGCCCGATCCACTCCATTTTCGGCGCACGGCCCGACCTCGACGACGACGAACTCGACGACATCGCGGCATCGGTCTCGGACGGAGCCGACGACTGACTCGGTCGGTTCGGAGCGGCCGAGCGGTCCGGACCGACGGCCGGTCCGTCGACCAACACGTAGCCTTTTCAGTGAGAAGGCGACAATACCGATATATGACCGATGGAAAGGGAACTGGCGGTGTGTACGCAGTGGTGGGCGGCGTCGGCGGTGCGGGCGCGACGCGGCTCTCGGTGGAGTTCGCGGCGGCGCTGGCGCGTGACGGGCGCGATACGCTCGTCGTCGACGCGTCGTTCACGACGCAGGGGCTAGCGGCGCTCGTACCGGACCGGCTCGACCCCGACGTGACCCGCGTCGTGACGGACGACCGACCGCTGGCGGAGGCCGCGGCGACGCTCCCGCTCGAGACGTCCGGGACGGTGACCGTCGCGCCGGCGCTGGCACCGTTCGAGCGACTCGCCCGTGCGAAGACCAGCGAGTGCGCACGCCGACTGGCCGAGCGACTGTCGACTGCGAGCGACCGGTACGACGCGGTGTTCGTCGACGTGCCGCCCGTCGGAGCGAACCAGGCCGTCGCGGCCGTGACCGCCGCCGACGCGGTCGCGCTGGTCGTCCCGGACAGCGAACGCGGCGCCGACGCGGTCCCGCGACTGTGCGACCGCCTGGCCGACGTCGACGCCGACGTGGACACGGTCGTCGCCAACCGGGCAGACGCCGAGGATACGACTGTGGGAGCGGCCAACGTGGCCGTCCCGGAGAGCGAGACGACCGCACTCTCGGCCGCGCCCGTGACCGCCGGAGCGAGTCCGCCCCGACCGGGAGTCCTCGGCATCGGTGACGGACTACCTCCCACGGTGACGGCGTCGGGGCGCCGTCTCCGCCCGCCTCCGACGGTGGGCCAGCCGCTCGGCCGCGTCCGGACCCAGCCAGTCGCTCCGCCCCGAGAGGAGCGTCTCCGACTCGACCGTCGAGAGGTCCATGTCCCCGGATGGGCGGGCAGCGACATGTAACCGGGGGCCGAGCGGCGGCCATCGACGCGTAACTGGAGACAAGCGGCAGCCATCGATGCGTAATTGTGGGCCGATGGGGAGCCAGCGCCCGGCCCGAGCGACCGGAGACCACGAACGCTATTGTCCCCGTGGGCGAAAAGCGACGCGATGGCAGTCGCAACGAACGGAGGCGTCGAACTCTACTACGAGGCGAAGGGCGCCCCGCGGCCACCGGAGGACACCGAGCGGGAGGCGGACAGGGTCGCGTTCGTCAACCCGGCGGGCTACGGGGCGTGGGTGTGGGGGTGGCAGCACGCCGCGCTCGTCGCGGGCTTCGAGACGGTGACGTGGGACCTCCGCGGAACCGGCCGCTCCGATGCGCCGGACGGCCCCTACGCGGTCGAGACGCTCGCCGAGGACCTGGAAGCCGTGCTCTCGGCCCACGGCGTCGGCGACGTGCATCTCGTCGGTGCAGGACTGGGCGGGATGATCGCGCTGGACTACGCCGACCGGTTCGGTCGGGCGGCAACGCTGACGCTGTTCGGGACGACGGCCGACGGCGAACGCGTCGACGCGGACGCGCTCGATTCGCTGTTCGCGCCGCGAGACGACCCCGACGCGCTGCGGGCCTCGCTCCGGAACGCCTTCGAGGCAGACGTGGACGCCCACGAGGACGTGGCGACGGAGATCGGCGGCTGGCGGCGAGACGAGGACGCCGACCGCGCGGGCTTCGAGGCACAGACTGCCGCGATGCGAGCGTTCGACCGCTCCGACTCGCTGTACGAGATCACGACACCGGCGCAGGTCTACCACGGCGTCGCGGACGCCGTCGTTCCCACTGAAGCCGGACGAGCCCTCGCTGACGGGCTCCCGCGCGGCGAGTTCACCGCCGTCGAGGGCGGGCACCTCTGTTTCGTCGAGGAGAGCGCGGCCGTCAACGACGCGCTACTCGGGCAGTTCGACTGACCGCGCGGGTGGAGCGTGCCGTCCGCACACACGCCTCGCCGGTAGTTTTACACACGCGACCATCGTCGGAACTGATGTGTCAAACGACGAGTCGAACGACGACTGGGTCAGCGACAGCATCGACGACCGTGGCGGCGACGCCACCGACCCCGGCGATGGCCCCGCCGACACCGACGAGAGCGACAGTCAGGCCGGAGACCACCGTAACCAGTCGGCTGCGAACAGCGGCGGACAGACCGGGAGCGGTGAGAAGGGGCCGAACGAGAAGTTCTGTGTCGAGTGCGCTGCGGCCATCAACGAGAAGGCGGAGATCTGTCCGGAGTGTGGCGTCCGCCAGCCCGACGCACAGTCGGGGAGCGACGACGAGCGACTCATCGCTGCCCTACTCGCGATCTTCCTCGGCGGTATCGGCGCGCACAAGTTCTACCTCGGGCAGACGAAGCTCGGCGCCCTCTACCTGTGTTTCTTCTGGACGGCCATCCCGGCGCTGATCGGGGTCGTCGAGGGCGTCATCTACCTCTCGAAGAGCGACGAGGAGTTTCGCCAGCAGTACTTCGAGGACTGACCGAACCCCCGTCGAACCGGCCGCGAACCGGCGGCGAACCGCCCGCGCGTCCGAACTCCGCGCCGGTCTCGCGCGCGCTCGCCAGTCTCTCCTCTCGCATCACGAGCCCCACGAGCACTATCGGTGTCACCGGCTCCGAGTCGGGGGCCGGACCGTCCGCCTCTGTGCCCGCTGTAGCGGCGTCTATCCGGGTATCGCGGTGGGTCTCACCTTCGCAGTGACCGACACGGGGGCTGCCGCGTGGCCGTGGCTCGTGATTTGGGGGCCGGCACCGGCGCTCCTCGATTGGGCGGTGACGACGTTCACGGACCGTCGCGGGTCGAACGCGGTCCGAACAGCATCGGGACTCTTACTCGGTTCCGCCTACGGCGTCGCGGTCCAGTGGTTCCTGACCGAACAGCCGCCGTGGCTGTTCGCAGCCGGCCTCTGCTACGGCGGCGTCACGGCGGTACTGCTCGCGTTCTCGCGACGACAGGTCGACGACGAGGCAGGTCGCGGCGACGAAGACGCCGACCACGAGAACGAGTCACACAGCACGTAGTACTGCCGATGTGCACAGCCTTTTACTCGCCCGGTACTATGCGTGCACTGATGACACGGCCGCGCATCGCCCTGTTGAACGCAGCCCACGAGGCCGAGGGCAACCGGCGAAACTTCCGTCGGGAACTGGACGCCGACCTGACGGAGTTCCCCCTCCCGGCGGGCCAGTACCCGGAGACGTACGACTTCGACGGGTTCGTCGTCACCGGCTCTCGCGCCTCCGTGTACTGGGACGAGGAGTGGATCGACCCCGCGAAGGAGTGGGTCGGAGCGGCGATCGACCGCGGGCTCCCCTGTCTGGGCGTGTGTTACGGCCACCAGCTCCTCGCAGACGTTCTCGGCGGCACTGTCGAAGCCATGGGCGAGTACGAGATCGGCTACCGCACCGTCGAACGCACGGGCGACTCGCGACTGCTCGAGGGCGTCGACGACGAGTTCACCGTCTTCACGACCCACTCGGACGCCGTCGTCGAACTGCCGCCCGGCGCGGAGCGCCTCGCCACCAACGAGTACGGCGTCCACGGGTTCCGCAACGACCGCGTCTTCGGCGTCCAGTTCCACCCCGAATACGACATGCAGACCGCGGAAGAGGTCACGAAGGGGAAGGACCTCCCCGAGGATCGCATCCAGTCCGTCCTCGACGGGGTCACGCCCGAGAACTTCGACGCCGCCTGCGAGGCAAAGCAGGTGTTCGAGAACTTCGTCGCGTTCGTCGACGAGGTCGACGTGAACGACGTCCCGGCGGCCGAGACGGCGGACGCGGCCGGCGATTCCGTCACCTCTGACGACTGAGACCGGACGGCGACCGGTCGGGCGGACGTGACGAGTGTTTTTCACGGTGCCGATGCAAACTCCGGTATGCTCGACTACGTTGACCTCGAGGCAGACTTGACGGAGGAGGAGCGACTCATCCGCGACACGGCGCGGGAGTTCGTCGACGAAGAGGTGCGGCCCGACATCGGCGACCACTTCGAGGACGGCACCTTCCCCGAGGAACTGATCGAGGGGATGGGCGAGCTGGGCTTCTACGCGCCCAACCTCGACCACGAGGCGACCGCGAACGTCGGCGAGCGTGCATACGGCGTCCTGATGCAGGAACTCGAGGCCGGCGACTCGGGGGTCCGGTCGATGGCGTCGGTCCAGGGGGCCTTGGTGATGTACCCAATTCACGCGTTCGGCTCGGACGCACAGCGCGACCGCTGGCTCCCCGACCTCGCCGACGGGTCGGCGGTAGGCTGTTTCGGCCTCACCGAACCGGACCACGGCTCGAACCCGAGCGCGATGGAGACCCGCGCCGAGCGCAACGGCGACGGCTACGTCCTCGACGGGTCGAAGACGTGGATCACGAACGCCCCCGTCGCCGACGTGGCGCTCGTGTGGGCGAAAGACCACTCGGCAGACGGCAACCCCGTCCGCGGGTTCCTCGTCGAGACCGACCGCGACGGTATCGAGACGAACCACATCGACGAGAAGCTCTCGATGCGCGCCTCAGTCACCGGCGAGATCAGCCTCTCGGACTGCTTCGTCCCCGAGGAGAACGTCCTCCCGGACGTGACCGGAATGAAGGGCCCGCTCTCCTGTCTCACGCAGGCCCGGTACGGCATCGCGTGGGGCGCGGTCGGGGCGGCGCGGGACTGCTTCGAGTCGGCCCGGGAGTACGCCACCGACCGCGAGCAGTTCGGCGGTCTGATCGCCAAGTTCCAGCTCCAACAGGAGAAGCTCGCGGAGATGGCGACGGAGGTCACGACCGCGCAACTGCTGGCCTATCGGCTCGCAGACCTGAAAGAGCGGGGCGACCTGCGCCCCCAGCAGGTGTCGATGGCCAAGCGAAACAACGTCGCGATGTGTCGCGAGACCGCACGCACCGCCCGCGAGATGCTCGGCGGCAACGGCATCACCACCGATTACCCGCCGATGCGCCACCTCGCGAACATGGAGACCGTCTACACCTACGAGGGCACCCACGACATCCACACACTGATCCTCGGCGAGGACCTGACCGGCATCGCAGCCTTCGAGTGAGTGTCGGAAAGGAGTCGCTGCGGTGGCGGTCAGCGACCGGCATCGCAGCCTTCGAGTAGCGATAGTCCGCGATTCGGCCGAGGAGCCGACGACGACCGGGTCCGTGGACTTATCACGGAACACCGTGACATCTCGGCGATGGCAAACGGGTTCGTCGGGGTGTCGGCCGTGTTCGTCTTCTTCGGGCTCGCGCTCGCGTCGCCGCTCGTCGCGGTCGTCGCCTGGGGACTGTCACAGCGACGAGACCGCTTCCAGCCGGCGCTCGGGACGGTCGCAGCCGGCTCGGTCGGGCTGCTCGCCGCCGTCGCGACGGCGCTCGCGCTGTTCGTCGGCCCGAGCGTCGGGCTCGTCTTCGCAGCGGTCGTCATCGGGGCCGTCCTCGTCCTCGCCGTCTTCCCCGTCCTCATCGGCCGGCAACTGCTCGACCGGTGGACGCTCCTGGGAGCCGACGAGGCGCTCGGGTACGCGACGCTCGGCTGGCCGGTCGCGATGGTCGCGAGCGCTGTCGTCTTCGTCGCACCCGGTGGATTCGGCAGCACCGACGTCACCGCACTCGACGGAGCGGCCGGCGCGGTCGCGTGGCTGACGCTCGCGGTCGTCGCCACGCTGGGCCCCGCGGTCGCCGGTCTCAGCTTCTACCACGTCGTCGAACGCTACGCCTGACCGCAGTCGACAGTCGCCGTCCTGCTCCGGTCGGCCGCCGGACAGGCACTGTTCAGATAAGAGTCCAACTGCAACTACCGCAGACAGCGTGAAAGCCCCCGCTGGCTCCGGTCGAGGGGGCTCGCTGCGCTCCTCACTGCGTTGCGGTGCTTGCATCGCCCGTCTTCTCGGAGCCAGCGGCCCCTTTCAGTCCCACCCGATTCAGC
>PXSD01000083.1 GCA_003023165.1 Halobacteriales archaeon QS_9_67_15
TCGCCAACGGGAGCGAGGTGTTCGCCGAGAAGTTCGTCGCGAAACTGGAGGCCGACCGCGAGCACTGCGCCGAGCGCGTCCAGCAGTCGATGGCGCTCGCGACGGCGCTCAATCCCGCGATCGGCTACGACAAGGCTAGCAAGGTCGCAAAGCAGGCGATGGCCGAGGGCAAGACTATCAAAGAGGTCGTCGTCGCCGAAGGGTACCTGAGCAAGGCGGAGGCCGACGAGGTGCTCGACCCGCGGAAGATGACCGAGCGGGTGATTCTCGGGGGGGAGTAGGGAGGCGCGACCGCAGGGAGCGCCTCCTAAAAACGAGCGGGGAGAGCGAGGCGCGAAGCGCCTCGAACGCGAGCGGCGGAGCCGCGAGCGAAGCGACCCGCGAGCAGGGAGGCGCGACCGCAGGGAGCGCCTCCTCAAAACGAGCGGGGAGAGCGAGACACGAACTCCCTCGGACGGCCGGCGACTTCGCCGGTGATTATCTGTCCTCACGGAACCAGTCCGGCGGGTCGACAGTCGTGTTGCCGACGCGTTCGTAGGTGAACGCGTAGCGGACACGACGCGATCGGTCCGCCGAGTAGATCGTGTAGGCCGCTTCGAGCGACCTGACGAAGCCGTCCGACGAGACAACGGCGGTGACGGTGCCGTTGGAGACCGACTCGGCGGCGAATCCCGGCCAGTCCCCTGTGACGATGCGGTAGTGGCGTCGGCCGTCGATGCGGACGGCCGAGACCGTCGTGTTCTCGACAGCAAAATACTGGCGGACGGCGCTGGTCGCGCTCAGGCCGATGTGGCGGTGCTCGCTCGGCGGAGTCGGGTCGAACTGCTGACGTCTGTAGGTCGGTCCGCCGGCGAACTGGTATCGGTTCTCTTGCACCGCGCCGTCGACGTACTCGGAGTAGTTCGCGACGGTTCGGAGGCCGGACTGGAGGCGGATGCGCTCGTCGACGGTCCAGAAGTAGTAGGTCGACCCGGATTCCACTTTCGCGACCGTCTGGTCGGCGACCGGAACGGTCCCGTTCAGGTCGGTCGTGGCTCCGCGGCGTTCGCGCCAGACGTACGACTGGTTCGCCGTCGCCGCGCGGTGGGCCGCGACGAGCGCAGTGACGTCGTCGACGCCGTCACTGTTCACGCCGGGCGCTATCTCCCACCGTTCGGGCGTCGGCGTCACCTCGGGGACGGGCGCAGGTGTAAGCGTGTCCGACGCGGCGTCGTCCGCCTCGCCCGCTGCGAACAGGGAGCTACAGCCGGCGGTGACCACCACCGCGAGGACGAGGAGGAGACGCAGCCGCATCGACGGTCCTACGCTCTCGCCTCGCAAAAACCGTCGGTTCGGCGGAACGACGGTGTCGGACTCGGACACGCGGTCGGGCGGACGAACCGCTGGTCGACCGCCGAAGGGTGTGTTTTTTGCCGGACGCCCTCGGAGGAGACACCAATGACCGACTACGACTACGAGGACCTGGGGCTGGTGGCAGGGCTGGAGATCCACCAGCAACTGGACACCGACACCAAACTGTTCTGTCAGTGTCCGACCGACCTACGGGAGCCCGAGGCGGCCCAGCGAACGTTCGCGCGGTACCTCCACCCGACGAAGAGCGAACTCGGCGAGGTCGACGAGGCGGCGCTCGAAGAGAGCATGGTCGACCGCGAGTTCGAGTACCTCGCCTACGACAGCACCTGTCTCGTCGAGGAGGACGACGAACCCCCCCACCGCGTCGACCGCGAGGCGATGACCGTGACGATGGAGATCGCACAGCTGCTCAACGCGGCCGTCGCCGACCAGGTCCATGTGATGCGCAAGATCGTCGTCGACGGGTCGAACACGACCGGCTTCCAGCGCACGATGCGCGTCGCCGGCGAGGGAGCCATCGAAACCGATTCCGGTACTGTGCGGATCGAGGACCTCATGCTCGAAGAGGAGTCGGCCCAGCGCGTCGCGGAGACCGATTCCGGCGTCCGGTACTCCCTCGACCGACTCGGCATCCCGCTCGTCGAGATCGGGACCAAGCCGGACATCCGCTCGCCCGAGCAGGCCCGCGCCGCCGCCGAGCGCATCGGGATGCTCCTGCGCTCGACCGGCCAGGTCAAGCGCGGCTTGGGTACTATTCGCCAGGACGTGAACGTCTCCATCGCCGAGGGCGCTCGCGTCGAGATCAAGGGCGTCCAGAGCCTCGACGACATCGGCGACATCGTCCGCAACGAGGTCCGCCGACAGGTCGAACTGCTCGACATCGCCGAGGAACTCCGCGAGCGGGACGCGGGCGTCGGCGACCCGCAGGACGTGACTGAGGCGTTCGAGGATAGCGAGGCGCGAAGCGCCTCGAACCATGCGAGCGGGCAGAGCCCGCGAGCAGACACCGATTCGGGGGTCATCGGCGGCGCGCTCTCCGGTGGCGGGAACGTGATGGCCGTCCGGCTGGAGGGCTTCGACGGCCTCGTCGGGCGGGAGATCCAGCCCGACCGCCGCCTCGGCACGGAGCTCTCGGACCACGCCAAGCGCCACGGCGCGGGCGGCATCTTCCACACGGACGAACTCCCGGCCTACGGCGTCACGGAAGACGAGGTCGACGCGCTGCGCGATGCCGTCGACGCCGGCCCCGAGGACGCGGTCGCGCTCGTGGCCGACGACCCCGAAACGACGGACCTCGCCATCGACGCCGTCGTCGAGCGGGCCGAGGTCGCGCTGGCGGACGTGCCCGAGGAGACGCGTGACGCGAACGAAGACGGCACGACTCGCTACCTGCGGCCGCTCCCGGGCGCGGCGCGGATGTATCCCGAGACGGACGTTCCCCCGGTGGAACCGAACCCGACCGAGGTCGACCAGCCGGAACTCCTCACCGAGAAGGTCGAGCGCTACCAGTCGGAGTATGACCTCGGTGCCGGCCTCGCCGAGCAGGTCGCCTACGGCGAGTACATGCCGCTGTTCGAGGCAATCATCGACGAGGGAATCGACCCGACGCTGGCGGCCGGGACGCTCGAGTCGACGCTGACGGAACTGCGCCGCGACGGCGTGGCCGTCGAGCGACTGACGGACGACCACCTCGCGGACGCGCTCGCGCTCGTCGACGAGGGCGAGGTCCCCCGAGAGGGGCTGGACGACCTCCTGCGGGCGCTGGCGGCCGACCCCGACCTCTCCGCCCCAGAGGCGGTCGAGCAGGAGGACCTGGGTGGCGTCGGAGAAGACGAGGTGCGCGAGGCGGTCGTGACGGTCGTCGAGCGCAACGCAAAGCAGGTCGAGACCGAGGGGATGGGCGCCTTCTCGGGGCTGATGGGCGAGTGCATGGGCGAACTCCGCGGGAAGGCCGACGGCGACACCGTCAGCAGCGTCCTCCGCGAGGAGATCCAGGAGCGGGCGGGGTAGGATGCGGGCGACTCGACGGCGCGCCGCGAGTGTGCTCGTCGCGACGCTCCTGTTAGGCGTCGCGACCGTGACGCTGGCGTCGTTCCCGCCGCGACCGCTCCGGAGCGTGGTCACACTCGTCCACACGCTCGGGCTCCGGGTCGCGAGCGACTGGCTGGCCGTCGTCGCGCTCCTGAGTCTCGGCGAACGGGTCGCGAGCGACGAGGACCCGATCACCCGCAGGACCGTCGGGCGACTCGCGCTCGCGGTGTTCGTCGGCGGGTTCGCCGTCGAGGTGTCGCCGATGGCGAGGCTGGTCGCCGAACCGGCCGCCGTCGCGGCGGGCGTCCTCGTCGAGGGCGTCGCGAACGCGCTCCAGTCGTCGCTGTTCGCGACCGGGCTGTTCGTGGCGACCGTGGCGGGCGGTGCGAGGCTCAGGGACTCGCTCGGCGCCCGCACCACCGGCGGCCTCCCGCTGGCACCGACCGACCGGCTGTTCCCGCGAGTCGGTCCGGGCGCGCTCGGCCGCGTTGCGCGCGTCCTCGCCGTCGTCGCAGTCCTCTGGCTCGGTGTCGAACTCGCGACGCGACTCGCGCTCGGCGTCCCGTACGTCTGGCTGGCGGTCGTCGAATCGGCCGTCGCGGCGCTGAGCGGTGCGGTCGACTACGCCGTGCTCGCCGTCGCGTTCCTCGCGCTCGCGGCCGACGGCACCGACCTCCGGTCGGTCGCCGGCACCACCGCGGTCGTCTGGGTCGTGCTCGTCGTGCTCGGGGTCGCGGTCGCCCTCCTGAGCGCGGGGCTCGGCGTCCTGCTCGTCGGCGCGACGGCCACGCCGATGGGTGCCGTCGAGGGCGCGGGGATGGGACTCTGGCCCGAACCGGACTCGTGGACCCACCTGCTCGCGACCGGGACGTTCCTCGCCGGCGCGGTCGGGCTCTCGGTCGTCCAGCGGACGACGCCGGGGACCGAAGAGTCCGACGCGGGCGCTGCAGTCAAAGAGTCCGGGACGCCTCGATGAAGTCGGGCGCCCACGCGACCGTCTCGGCCGTCGTCGGCGTCGCGGCGCTGGTACAACACGGGCAGTCTGACTCCCGTCCGCCGGTGTCTCCGCGACCCGCGCATCGTCCTCCTCGACCAGGGTGCGATCTTCGACGACGGGTCGGTGGGGGCGCTGAACCGGCTGTTGAGCCACGTCGTGATCGCCGGCGTCGCGGTGCCTCCGCTGTGGCTGTGGCGACCGTACGTCGCCGGCCTCGTCGGTGTCTCGCTGTACGCGCACGTCCTCGCCGACCTGGTCTCGACCACGCGACGCAGTGTGGTCGTCGACCGAGGTGACCCGACCGAGAGCTGACCGAAGCGCCGCTCGTCCCGGTCGGTGTCGGCGCGAGCGTGCAGGGACGGCAACTGTCAACTGTCTACTCGGACCCGTCGCCGTCGCCCGCCTCGCTCCCCGCCCGCTCGACCGCCTGCGACGCCCGGCGGACGATCCCCCGGAGCGTCGTCACCTCGCGGCCGGTCGGGTGGGCGCGACCGACCAGTCGCCGCCAGAGGCGGCGGGCCTTCGGCTGTTTCTCCTCGGGGTGGTCGATCGCCGTCAGGAAGTCGCCGAACTGGTCGTGCAGGCCTTCGACCGCTCGCTCCTCGGCGCGCTGGTGGCGCGTGTCGGGGTGCTGTGTCTCGCCGACGGTCAGGTCGCGGAGTTCGTAGAGGATGACCGTCGCCGCCTGTCCGAGGTTCAAGACCGGGTAGTCAGCGGCGGCGGGGATCGAACACACCTCGTCGAGGCGGGCGAGTTCGTCGTTCGTGAGCCCGACGCGCTCGCGACCGAACACGACGCAGGTGTCGCTCTCGACGCCGCGCAGACTGTCGGCCAGCGCCGCGGGCGTCTTGAACGGGTAGCGGGTGTGACTCCGCTCGTCCTCGTTGGTGACCGCGGTCGACCCGACCGTGTGGTAGTTCTCGACGAGGTGGTCGAAGGTGACCTCACGGGCGTTCGGGAGTACGTCCTCGCGCGCCTGCCCGGCGAAGCCGTAGGCCTCGCCCTCGGGGTCGAGGTCGGGCGGGTCAACCAGCAACAACTCCGAGAGGCCGAAGTTCTTCATCGAACGGGCGATGGTGCCGACGTTGCCCGGTGTTTCGGCGTCGACGACCGCGACCGTGATCGACGGGCCGGGCGCACGCGCCGCGGACTGCTCGCTGTCGTTCCCCATTACTCGAAATCCAGGTCGTCGATGTCGAGGTCGAGCGCGTCGAGTTCGTCCTCGTCCATCTGTTCGAGCTCCGCTTCGAGGCCGGGGAGTTCCTCGTCGGGGTCGGGCGCCTCGGGCACGTCGCCGGGGTCCTCCTCGACGTGTTCGAGCTCGAACCCCTCGGGCGAGCGACCGCCGTCCGCGAACCACTCGTGGAAGCGGCTCTGTAGCTCGCGCTCGCCGGCGAGACGCTTGCCCCCCTCCTCCTGGAACCAGTAGACGAAGTCGGCCTCGTGGTCGTCACAGAGGAGCACTTCTCCCAGCGGCTCGCCGTAGATGGCCCGTGCGGGGTTGCACCGCTCGATGTCCTCGTCGCCGTGGCGGAGATAGCAGGCATCGCAGGGGTCGCCTATCATCGCGGAGAGGCGGACGATCCGCTCGCGCGCGTCGGCGTTCATGTTCGCCAGCGGCTTGACCGTGCCGTCGGCGGCGAACACCGCCTCCTCGTCGAACCGCCAGCCCCGGAGTCCGATCGATACCTTGCCCATGTCCCCCGATTGACCGCCGGGAGACAAAAAGCGCCCGAGTCGCGGCCGACGGTCCGTCCGCGGCCGGTTCCGACCGGCTCGCCGGCTACTTACGTACGAACGGCACTGTTCGCACGCATGGGTGGACTCGCCGTGTTCGTGGAGATGGCGGTCGCCGCGGCGGTCGCGCTCGGCGTCATCGCCGCCGGTACGGCGCTCGTGCCCCGGCGGATCCCCTCGACCTCGCCGCGCGACGACGAGGTGTTGCCCGGCCACTACGCGAGTCTCGTCCGGACGAGTCCGTCGAACGACCCGGGCTACTGGAGTCCCGGTATGACCGCGCCGACGGGACGATGAACGGGTTCCTCGGCCAGGAGTGACACTCGTCACCTGCGACCGGAGCCGGGGTCGACGGCCTCGCGAGCGTCGCACCGCACCGCTTTTGCACGCGTAGTCCTCAGCCCCGCGCATGGACGATGTGGACGCGGCGGGGCTGGGCATCGGCGACGACTACCCACCGCGGATCATGGGCGTACTCAACGTCAGCGAAGAGTCGCCCTACGACCCGAGCGTCTTCGACGAACCCGACGAGGCCGCCGCCTACGTCGACGCGGAACTGATCGGCGAGGGGGCCGACATCGTCGACGTGGGACTGGAGTCGGCGAACAAGCGCTTCGACGTGCTCTCGGCCGAGCAGGAACTCGACCGGCTCGACACAGCCGTCGAGACGCTGGAGGCGACCTCGGGCGACGCCGTCTGGAGCATCGAGACGCGCTACGCCGAGGTGGCCGAAGCGGCGCTGGACCGGGGCTTCGACATGGTCAACGACATCACCGGGTTCGCCGACCCGGAGATGCCCGAGGTCTGTCGGGAGTACGACGTGGCCGTCGCGAAGATGGCCAGCCCGCCGGACCTGACGAAACCCGGCGCGGTCCGGGCCACCCCGTGGGTCGAGCGCGAGTCCGCCGAGTGGGCCGAACGGGCGGACTACGTCGACCAGGTGTACGAGGCGCTGACACAGAACGGGCTGACGGACAAGACCATCGTCGACCCGGCGTTCGGGCGCTGGTCCGAGGACCAGACCATCGAGGACGACCGCGAGACCTTCCGGCGACTCCGGGAGTTCCGCGGGCTCGACCGGCCGATGCTCGTCTCGATCAACCGGAAGACGTTCCTCCGGTCGGTCGCCGACCGCTCGACCGAGGACGCTCTGCCGGTGAGTCTCGCGGCGACCTCGATGGCCGTCGAACGCGGCGCGCACGTCGTCCGGACCCACGACGTGGCGGAGACGCTCGACGCGGCACTGGTCGGCGACACCTTCTCGCGAGCGCGCAGCCACAGCGGGCGCGACGAGAGCGCCGACGGCGAGATCACGGTCGAGGAACTCGACGTGAGGACGCCGGACGAAGCGGCGCGGCACTTCGAGCGAGCGGACGCCACCGACGTCGACCCCGGGACGGCGGTCAGTCGCGTGTACGCGGTCGATGGATTGGACGAATCGACCCGCGAACGGCTCAGAACTGCCGCTTCCGCCGCGGGTTGCCGGTTCGTCGCCAGACCCGACGGCGACGAAGGGTTTTTGTACGGGTCGTGCAGTTCACTGGCGTCGCTGGCGGACAGAACGGACGTGCCACGCCCGCTCGCGGGGACGCTCGCCACCGACGGGGTCACTGACAGGTGAGAAAACTTATACCGGATGCGCCAAAACGGGTGGGTGAAGGCCGAAAGGGCACCTGGGTAGGGGTACCTTGTTCGTGCCATTTCGGCTACTCCGGTTTATTGTGACGCGACGCTCGTAGTGACACGTATGGAATTCGACGACTGGGAACCGGTGTACGCGGCGATCCTGGCCGATATGGGGTTCGACCGCGCCGCCGACGAAGCCGCTCGAAACTCGCTTGCCGACCTGGTGAGCGACGATGAGACGGCCGTCTCGAGCAGGTCTGCGGACGGTGCGGGCACGTCAGACGCCGGTGCGGGCGCGTCAGACGCCGGCGCGGACGAGTCGGATACCGCGACCGTCGGCGACCGCTCCTCGCTCACACTCGCGGACCTTGACTTCGACGGCGAGACGGTCGTGATCGCCGGGGCGGGGCCGTCACTGGACGCCGGACTCGACGCCGTCCGAGACGCCGACAGCGTCGTCGCGGCCTCTGACGCGGCCGAGCGGCTCCGGTCGGCCGGACTGTCTGTCGACTGCATGGTAACGGACCTCGACGGGGAGAGCGACGTAGCACGGGAACTGACAGCGGAGGGGACGCCGGTGGCCGTCCACGCCCACGGTGACAATCGGCCGGCGCTCCGCGAACGCGTGCCGCGACTGGCGGTCGAGTGGGTCTTGCCGACGACGCAGGCGGCTCCCGCAGGCCCGGTAGTCAACCCCGGTGGGTTCACTGACGGCGACCGCGCCGCGTTCCTCGCCGACCACTGTGGGGCCGCCGAACTACGGTTCGCCGGCTGGGACTTCGACGACCCCGACGTCGACCCGATGAAGGCGCGCAAACTCGACTGGGCCGAGCGGCTGCTCCGGTGGCTGGAACTGCGCCGCGGCGACCGGTTCGACCCGCTGGACGGGCGGCGAGAGGGGATCGACGAGTCGGCACTGCCGGTCTAAGTCCGCCGACGAAGATTTACGTGCTCGAACCACTCTCTGAGATATGACTGACTTCGCCTTCCTGACCGACGCCGTCGGGCCCGACCGAGTGTCCGTCGACGAGTACGCGCTCGACGAGCACGCGGGCGACTGGGGGACCCACCCCGAGGACGAGGTCCGTCCCGATGCCGTCGTCTGGCCGACCTCGACAGAGGAAGTGTCTGCGGTCCTGTCCGGTGCTCACGAGCGCGGGATCCCGGTCACCCCCTACGCCGCCGGGACTGGATTGGAGGGTAACGCCGTTCCTGCCCACGAAGGTATCTCTATGAATACGACCCGAATGGACGAGATACTGGACGTTCGGCCGGCGGACCTGCAGGTCGACGTCCAGCCGGGCGTCCTCGGGAGCGCAGTCGACGAGGTCGCCGCCGAACACGGGTTGACGTTTCCGCCCTTGCCCTCGTCGGGTGACATCTCGACCGTCGGTGGGATGAGCGCGACCGACGCCAGCGGGATGCAGGCGGTGAAGTACGGCGTCGTCGGCGACTGGGTGCTCGAACTCGAAGCGGTGCTGGCCGACGGGACCGTGGTCTCGACCGGGAGCAAGGCCGTCAAGAGTTCCGCCGGCTACAACCTCACGGACCTGCTCGTCGGGAGCGAAGGCACGCTCGCCGTCGTCACGGAAGCGACCCTGAAACTCGCCGGACGCCCGCGGCAGGTTCGCGGCGGTCGAGCGGTCTTCACCACGTTCGACGACGCCGCCGGAGCCATCACCGACGCCATTCAGTCGGGCGTCGACGTGGCGAAGATCGAGCTGGTCGGGTCGTTCGCCGCCCAGGTCGCCAACGAGTACGTCGGGACCGACCTCCCCGACGCGCCGATGG
>PXSD01000084.1 GCA_003023165.1 Halobacteriales archaeon QS_9_67_15
GGGAGCGTCGTCCTCGTGGCCGGCGAAGGCGGCGCGGGGGCGCGGGAGTTCCTGTACACCAGCGTGATGCTCAACGCGCTCGCCCGGACCGACGAGGACCTCCACAGCCTCTACTACGGCGACCTCGCCGCCGGCGCCGACCCGCCGGGTGAGGTCCACTACATCTCGTTCACGGCCGGCGAAGCGGTCTTCGCCGACGAAGTGCGGACGACGATGGAGACCGAGATCGTCGATAGCGCCGTCGACGGGATGCAGTACCACGACCTCTCGGAACAGTACTTCCACCAGAGTCCCGTCCCGCGGGACTGGTACGCCGAGGAGACCGCCGACATCAAGGACCTCAGGGCACGCCAGGAGCGCGACGACATCCTCGGCGAACTCGGGACACGCATGACCGAACACGCGTCGGGGAACCTCGTCGTCATCGACTCGCTGTCCGACCTCATCAGCACGGCTGGGCGCGACCAGGACCTCGACTGGTCGGACATCGCGTTTCTCGTCAAGGGCCTCCAGAAGGGCGCGGACAGGTGGAACGGCGTCATCCTCGTCCACCTCAACCAGGAGACGGTGTCGAACACGGAGTACGGCCAACTCGTCGACGGCGTCGACGGCACGCTCGAGTTCAAGTGGGCCAGCGGCGGGTCGACGCGCGCCCGAACGCTCGTCGTCAAGCAGTTCCGGGGCGTCCTCTCGGGGATCGACGACGAGAACATCGTCCAGTTCGAGACCGAGATCAGCGACGGCGGCCTCGACATCAGCGACGTTCGGAAGATCCGCTGAGCGGACTAGCGGCCCGAATCGCCACTGTTTCGAGGCGACGCGCCCTGTCGACGGTGCTCGCCCACTTCGAATTTCGAGAACCGATGGCAAACCCTTAACTATCTACTCGCGTCAACAACGGGTGATGGCGAGCGAGTCGTCGGACGACATCGGTGTGTCCGTGTCGCTCCCCGCAGACGTAGCGGCGTGGCTCGACCGCACGGCCGACGATCTGGGCGTCGACCGCGAGACAGTCGTCGTACAACTGATCGCGTCCTACCGCGCCGCCGAGGAGTTCGACGACGAGGAGGTCACGGCGGCGCTCGGTATCGACGTCGAGTCGCAGGTCCGTGACATCGTCGCCGAACGCCTGCCCGACATCACCGAGGCCGTCGCCGAGCGCGTCGAGGCCAGCGATACGGAGGCCGTCGAAGAGAACCTCACCGCCGAGATCGACCGCGTCGAGACCGACTTCACCGAGAAGATACAGGACGTTCGCGAGCGCGTCCTCCAGGTGAAACAGGCGGCCGACGGGAAGGCCGAGGCCGGCCACACCCACCCGGAGTTCGGCGAACTCGCGACGCTCTCGACGGCAGTCGACGACCTCGAATCCGCGCTCGGGGCCCTCGAATCGCGCGTCGACGACGCGGCCGACGACGCCGCGGCGGTCGACGACAGGGTCGCAGACGTCGAGGACCGCCTCTCCGAGATGGAGGGGGCGATGGAGCGACTCGACGAGGTCGAGGACCGCCTCCAGAGGGTCGCGTGGGTCGTCAGCGACCTCCGCGAGGCCGAACGGGCCCGGTCCGGTGGCTCCGAGGCCATCGACCGACTGAAACAGACCGCAGCGGAACTCGACGTCGACCGGGCGGTCTGTGGGAACTGCTCGCAGGCGGTCGACATCGCGCTCCTGCACGAGCCGCGGTGTCCGCACTGCGAGGCGACGGTGAGTGACGTGCAACTGCCCGGCGGGATCTTCGGCAAGCCCAAACTCGCGGTCGCCCGCCAGCTGGAGTCGGGCGAGGAGAGCGCGGAGCGCTCGAACGTCCCCGACGCCGCCGACAGGGAGTGATATCGTGAGCGACGACCACTCCGACGAGACCGACCGCGAAGACGGCGCGGCCGACCGCGAGCGCGACCCGCTCGACTCCTTCGAGGGGTACGACGACCGCGAGGGCGACCCCTTCCAGTCCCTCGACGCCGGCGACACCCAACCGGACCCGGAGAGCGGGGCGCACCCACAGCCCGACTCTGCGGACTCGACCACCGAGAACGGGTCGGCCACGGACGCTCCCTCGACCGGCCCGGCCGACGGCGATCCGTTCGAGTACATGGACGACCACACTGGCCCCGATAGCGGGCGTGGCGACTCGGCGAGCGGGTCCGCCAGGGGGAGCGACCCCGGTCGAGGCCGCACGGGCGACCCGCTGACGGACGTCGACGTGTCCGACGAGGACCCGTTCGAGTCGAACGCGAGCGCCTTCGACCGAAGCGGCGTCGAGGGGATCGACCCCGACGACGTATGGGAGCGGTTCACCGCCGAGTCCGACGCGGACGGCGAACCGGAGTCGTCCTCGGACGCGACGGACACTGCGGCCGGGCCCGCGACCGAGGCGGAGGACGACGTCGTCCGGGTGTCGAAACACAGCTACTGCGAGGGGTGTGAGTACTTCTCGCCGCCGCCGGACGTGCGCTGCGGCCACGAGGGGACGGAGATCATCGAGTTCGTCGACATCGACGCCGTCCGGATCGCCGACTGTCCGGTCGTCGAGGAACGACGCGAACTGGACGAGAGCGTGTAGACGGGCGTGTGAGGCAGCGGGGAACGGTCCGGCGGCGTGCGCACGGAAGCGGATTATACTTCCGTCCGGACCATCTACGGTGGTACCATGCAGTTTTGCGACTGCGGTTCGATGATGCACGCCGACGGCGACGAGATGGTCTGCAAGCGCTGCGGCGCGACCGCGGGGAAAGACCAGGAGCGCGCCGACCGGTTCGTCTCCACGGCCGAGCAGTCCGGCGACGAGGTCATCGAGACCGAGGAGGGGGCCAACTTCGAGGGGAAGCCGACCGACGACGACGTGACCTGCGAGGACTGTGGCCACGGCGAAGCGTGGTACACCATCAAGCAGACCGGGTCGGCCGACGAACCGCCGACGCGATTCTTCAAGTGCAAGGACTGTGGTCACCGCTGGCGGGAGTACAACTGACCGCGACAGCATCGGTGGCCGGTGTGTTCCGGACGGTCGTCCGCGGTGGTCGTCGGGCGCGGTCGGGTTCGTACGAGGGTATTTGACAGAGCGGTCCGAACTGTCGGATGGAATGAGTTCGGACGACTCCCCAGCTATCGATACGGAGATCGAGGAGACGACCACGTGGCCGGACCTGGCCATCGGGCTCTACGAGCGGCTCACCGGCCGCGGGGCGACGATCACCTACGAGTTCGAGGACATGGAGGTCGACGTGCCGAGCAAGGCGGGCGAGGACGCCGAGCACGCCCACTGGCGGGTCGACGGCACGCTCCGCATCCAGACCGAGGAGTGACCGACCGCCCACTCAGCGTCGACGCCGAGCTGGTCGTCGAGCGCGGCGACCGGACCTTCCGCGTCTGGGACGAAGACGGCCGGCTCGTCGTCGAGGCCCCGTCGCTGACCGCGCTCCGCGCGCTCGACTCGCTCCGGGACGCGCTCCCGGTCGGCTCGCTGGCGTCCGACGACCGCCTCGCCGACGCGGGCCTGACCGTCGAGATGCAGGTCCGACGCGCGACCGTCGCGACCGTGGGCGCTGGCGTCCGCGGCGACAGCCTCAGTCGCCGACTCACCGGCCTCGACGCGGCCGTCGACCTCCGTGGCATCGCTGTCGCGGCTGTGCGTACGCTCGGCTGACCGAATCCGGCGTCCCCGCGGACGCGAGCGGGCGGCACAGACACTGGCGTCCCGCTACTGCGTCGGTGAGTTCATACGGCGCTCGGTGGCGACGACTCCCACGGATGCCGATAAATTATATCGGTCGCCGTGGTATCGTGACGTATGGCCGACTGGACGAACGAGCCGCTCGAAGCGATGGTCGAGGTCATCGCCGTGGTGACGCTGCCCGCGGCGGCCCTGGCGGCGATCTTCCTCGGCGGTGGCGCCGCGGGTATCGTCGCCATCGTCGGGTGGCTGTTCCTCGTCCCGACCCTGGGCGTCCTCTCCGACCACGTCGACCTCGGGAGCGACTCGACAGACGGCTCGGTGGACGCGACGGCCGACGACTCGGCGGACGACGCCCTCCAGCGGCTCCGCGAGCGCTACGCCGCCGGCGAGATCGACGACGTCGAGTTCGAGCGCCGCCTCGGACGCCTCCTCGAAACCGAGGACGTCGAGGTCCCCGACCACGTGAGGCTGGACGAACGTGGAGCCGACCGAGCTGGCACCGAGTCGACCCGTCGCGAACGAGAAGTAGAGTGAGTACGAGCCGACGATTCATAGTGATCGTCGTAGATTATTTCCGGATCGCGCTGACCCCGGAGTCGGCGCGTACCGGTAAATCGCTACAATAATCACTATCAGTGTCCGGTGACCGCCGAGAGAGATGTTTCGGGTCGGGGGCGGTGCAGTCGGAGAGTGCCGGCCGAAGCGGCGACGGGTCAGCCCGAGAGGACGACCCAGGCGACCACGACAGCGGTCGCTCCGACGACGGTGCTGCCGACGGCGTGGAACCGCAACTGGTCGAGCAGTTCGTGTGACTCCTCGCTGAGCGAGCACACCTCGTCGATCTCCGACCCGGCTTCGCACACCGGCAGGAAGTCCATCGCGACGTGGAGGAAGATACCGGCGGCGAACCCGAAGACGACGGCGTTCAGCGCCGCGACCTCGGGGACCGGGAGCGACGCCGACGGGACCGCGGTGATCCCGACGCCGGCGGCGGGGAGCAACAGCGCCGAGACGGGTCTGTCGTTCCGGCGGAGCCGGCGGGCGGCGGCGTACCCGGCGGGCCCCTTGTGCGAGACGATAGCGAGGCCGAGCAGGAGCCCGAGCGTAGGCATGGACCCGTAGACGAGCCCGATGATGAGCCCCGCCGAGAGCGCGTGGGCGGTGATCTGGGCGGTCGTCACGTCTATCGGCAGGTCCAGATGCGTGAGGCGGTGGCCGACGACGTGGCCGCTGTACCCGACGACGAGCCCCGCCGCGATGCCCATGCCACCGATCTGGGGCGCGCCCGCCGAACCCCCGATACCGATGGCTTGCGGGACGAGGAACATCGCGGCGCTCGTCACCATCGCGCCGCTCGCGAGGCCGTACCCCCACACCAGTCGCTGAGGATCGGTCGCGGTCGCACGGCCGCCGAGGGACGCGCCGACGGCCATCGCCGCGAACGCGACCCACCCGATGACGAGTATCTTCCACAGGTCCGCCACCGAGTTCGTTAACCCCAGACCGCTCGTTAACACCCATTGTATATTAACACTACCCCTGTTATTATTAAGTCTGTCGCTCGTGCGGGAGACGGCCGAGCGACCGCTCAAGCCTCGCGCATCGCCCGGCGGTCGAGCACCGACCCGTCCAGTCGTTCGGAGTCGGCGTCCCGGGCGGCCCAGAGGACGAGGTCCGCGGCGCGCTCGGGGTTCATCCCCTGCCCGCCCGTTAGCTCCGTCGCGACCGCGCCCGGGTCGACGACCCCGACCGCGGCGTCCGAGCCGACCGCGAACTGACGGGCGACTGCCTCCGCGGCGGCCTTCGAGACGGCATACGCGCCGAACCCCGCCTGTGGGTCGCGGGCGATCCGACCGGAGAGGACGAGCAGTCGCGCGTCGTCGGCGAGGTGTGGCTGGGCCTCGCGGAAGGTGGTGAACACGCCGCGGACGTTCGTCCTGAGCGTGTCGTCGAAGGCCGCGTAGGCCTCCGTATCGATAGCCGTCTCGCCGGCGTCGCCGTGGTAGACGCCCGCGTTTGCGACCACGACGTCGACGGGTCCGCCTTCGCGAGCGGCGGTTTCGAGCAGTCGCTCGACGTCGAACTGGTCGCGCACGTCCGCGCGCTCCGCCGTGATCGTCCCGCCGGAGTCGCGGACGTCCGCGGCGAGTTCCGCCAGTGCGTCCGCGTCCCGTGCGCAGGTCACGACGCGAGCGCCCGCGTCGGCGAACGCCCGGACGCTCGCCGCACCGATACCCCGCGTGCCGCCCGTGACGACGATAGTCGTCCCGTCCATACGTCCGCTTGGGCGGGGACCCACATCAGCGCCCCGCACGGCGGTCACACCGGGTGCCCGGTTCGCCAGACCGTGACCTGACCGGTTGGGTACGCCCCTTTTTGGTCACGGGCGCGTATCGAGTGACAATGACAGGGCTTTCGGGACGAGCGGACGGCGTGTCGGTCACGGTCGTGGGCGGCGGCGTGGGCGGTCTCTCCTCGGCGGCGTACCTCGCGGACGCGGGTACCGACGTGACGCTCGTCGAAAAGAACGACCAGCTGGGCGGCCGCGCCAGCCGCCTCGAAGCGGAGGGGTTCCGCTTCGATATGGGGCCGTCGTGGTACCTCATGCCCGACGTGTTCGAGCGCTTCTTCGGCCACTTCGGCAAGACGCCCGGCGACTACTACGACCTCGAACGGCTCGACCCGCACTACCGGATCTTCTTCAAGGGCGAGGCGCACAGCGCCTCGAAACAGTCGAACGCGATGGGGGGGTGGCCGTCCCGAAGTCGACCGGCACGGAGAACCGGCGTCCGCTCGACGGCGGCGGAGCGGTCGTCGACGTCGCCGCCGACCGCGCGACCAACCGGGAACTGTTCGAGTCGATCGAAGCGGGCGCGGGCGAGGCGTTCGACGACTACCTCGCGACCAGCGAGCGCCACTACGAGACGGCGATGGAGAAATTCGTCTACGAGGACCGCTCCTCGCTGCGGGACTGGGTCGACCTCGACGTGATGCGGGCGGCGCCGGTCGGGGTCAAGCTCATGCGGTCGATGCAGGGCCACGTGGACGACTACTTCGAGAACCCAAAGCTCCAGCAGATCATGCAGTACACGCTGGTGTTCCTCGGTGGGTCCCCGAAGAACACCCCGGCGCTGTACAACATGATGAGTCACGTCGACTTCAACATGGGCGTCTACTACCCGACCGCGGTCGAGCCGAACGAGAACGGCGACCACCCGGGCGGTATCGGCGTCGTGGTCGACGCGTTCGTCGACCTCTGTCGGGAACTCGGCGTCACCTTCGAGACGGGCGTCGAAGTCGACGAGATCACCCGCCGCAGACACGGCTTCTCCGTCGTCGACGAGTCGGGGATCGAACGCCGTCCGGACAGAGTGGTCGTCAACGCCGACTACGCCCACGCCGAGCGGGAACTCCTCCCCGAGCACGAACGGCAGTACGACGCCGATTACTGGGACGACCGCACGTACGCGCCGTCGGCCTACCTCCTCTATCTCGGCGTCGAGGGCGACGTGCCCGAACTCGCCCACCACACGCTCGTCCTCCCGGACGACTGGGACCCCCACTTCGACCGGATCTTCGAGGACCCGGCGTGGCCCGACGAGCCAGCCTACTACCTCTGTGTCCCCTCGAAGACGGACGACACCGTCACCCCAGAGGGCCACAGCAACCTCTTCGTCCTCGTGCCCATCGCGCCGGGACTCGAAGACTCGCCCGCACAGCGCGAGCGGTTCCGCGAGCGGATCCTGGACGACGTGGCCGAGCACGCCGACACGGACCTGCGCGACCGCATCGTCTTCGAGGAGGAGTTCTGCGTCTCCGACTTCGTGGACCGCTACAACGCGACGCAGGGGACCGCGCTCGGGCTCGCGCACACGCTCCGACAGACCGCGCTGGCCCGCCCGCCAAATCGCTCGACGGCCGTCGACGGCCTCTACTTCACGGGGTCGTTCGCGACCCCCGGCATCGGCGTCCCGATGTGTCTCATCAGCGGCCAGCACACCGCCGAGACGCTCGTCGAAGACGTGAACTAACCCGCTTCACACACCATGCCCGACGACGCGATGTCATCGGTGACCGCCCGCATCGGCGCGCTCGCGCCCCCCGACACCACCGTCGGGTATCTCCTCCGGCTCTCGCGGCCGCGCTTCTGGCTCTACCTCGCCGGACCGGCGATGGTCGGTGCCGTCTTCGCGACCCGAGCGACCGCCGAACTGTTCACACCGCTGAACGTCGCGCTCGTCGCGTACTTCCTCCTGCCGGCGAACGTCTTCCTCTACGGCGTCAACGACGTGTTCGACGCCGACGTCGACGAGGAGAACCCCAAGAAGGAGGACAAGGAAGTCCGCTACCGAGGGGGCCGGGCAGTCCTCGCGGCGGTCCTTACCAGCGGCGTCCTCGGAGTGGCGATGGTGCCCGTCCTGTCGACGCAGGCCGTGGTCGCCACGTTCGCCTTCCTCGCGCTGTCGGTCCAGTACAGCGCCCCGCCGTTCCGGGTCAAGACG
>PXSD01000085.1 GCA_003023165.1 Halobacteriales archaeon QS_9_67_15
CGAGACTCACTCGGGGTTGAGTTCGTCCCAGAGCTGACCGAACCGGTCCGGGAGGTTCTCCTCGCGGTAGATCCGGACCTTGTACTCGTCGTCCTCGAGCGAGATGACGGTCGACTCGAAGTTCGACTCGTAGACTTTGTAGTGGTTCCCGTCGTCCGCGACGAGCGTCTGGTCGGTCACCAGGTCGTACTGCGTCAGCATCTCGATGCGGCGATACACGGTCGGCAGGGAGAGGTCGCACTCTTCGCTCAGGTCCTTCGCCGACTGTGGTTCGCGACTGATCGCGGCGAGCACCCGGCGGGCGTGTTCGTCGCCGATGGTGTCGAGTATCTCCTCGATGGCCCGTTCGTCGTCCACTACCCGTGTTATCTCTCAGGGGACCACAAAGACCTTTCGAGGCCGGTTCTTTCACGCTCGGAAAACGCACCTCCCCCATTATGGGAACTCCCCCTGTAGTATCTGGTGCGGACCAAGTGCGGGCCAAGATACCCCGAATCACGCTGTGCATTCGTGTGTGCCAGTGATAAAGTGTGGATCAGGCCGGTCCGCGGCGGGAGGTCGGTGATAGCGACGCTCCCCCGTGGACCGAGACGGGCGTTCCCGGCTCGGACGCGGTCCTCGCCGGCACGAGCGCGCTACCGGAGGACGGTTCCGGGGCATTTCCCCCAATGCGTCTCCCCCCGACGCGACTCCCCGGAACTTGACGGGCCTCCCCCGGCCCGTCGGCGTTCCCCCCGCCGACCTCCGTTACACGCCTTCCGGTGAATCCCCCCCCCCCCCCTACCCCCCCCACGTTTCTCCCACCCTCTTTCCGACGCTCGAAGTCAGTAGTCCCGACGCTGTGGGGACGCGCGAACAGACGGCTCGCCAGCGTGTGGGTCGCTCGCGACGCCGTCGCGCTCCGCCGTCGTGCCGAAAAAACCGAGTCAGGGGTTCAGACCGGTGACCAGCCGCATACCGAGCACTCTGTCGCGGCCGAGTCGTGGAGTCCCCCGCAGTCCGGGCACTGCTTTTTGTTGTAATTCTCTTCCCAGCCTGTCGTCTCGACCTCGTGTCCACGGTCGGTCAGGAACTCGTCGAACAGGTCGTCGGTGCTCGGTGCAGACGCCATACATGCCACGGTATACCACACCAGTATATAGGTCTATTGGTATGCGAAACCTTTGCATACCTCTCGGGGCCGTCCGATCGGGACTCGGAGCGTGTGAACGGGCTCCGTCTCGGCGTGAGCCAGCCGAACGAACCCAAGGACATATCAGTCAGTTCGTCAATACCACGGCCATGAGACGGAATCGGGCGAGCCGTCGTCAGTTCCTGGCGACGGTGCTGGGCGTGTCGACAGCCACACTCGCTGGCTGCGGATCGAACGACGATGAGACGGCGACACCGGGGGGCAGTGCGGGGACAGCGACGGCGGAACCGACGGCGGGGCCGACGTCTGGGGCGACCGAGACGGCGGGGCCGACGGACACGCCGACACCTGAACCGACCGAGACCGCAGAACCGACGGATGCGCCGACGGCCACACCGGGGGCGTCGTCGTTCGCGTCGTGGCCGACGTTCATGCGGAACAACGAGCACTGGGGGCACCATCCGGACGCGCGCGCTCCACACGGGAGCGTCTCGGTCGACTGGTCGCGACAGTTCGACCAGAGCCAGCTCAACGCGACGGCGGTCCTGGCCGACGGGACGCTGTACGTCGGCGCGGGCGGCGCAGGGGACTCGGACGGTTCGTTCCACGCGCTCGACCCCGTCACCGGCGAGACGAAGTGGTCGATAGACACCCCCGCTCCGGTCACCAGCGCCGCGGCCGTCGACGGCGGGTTCGTCTTCTTCGGGACGAGCAACGGCTCGCTCTACGCGCTCCAGGCCGGCGACGGGTCGGAGCTGTGGAGCGAGCAGTTCAAGACGACGGAGGCGTTCACAGCCCCGGTCGTCGCCGACGGGAGCCTCTACATCGGGTCGAACGGAAGCCGCGTCTACGAGTTCGATATGCTCAACGGCGAACAGCAGTGGAACCAAGCCACGTTCGGTGCTATCACGGCGTCACCGGTCGTCACCGACGGGATGCTCTACGCGCCCAGCGGCGACAGCGACCTCTACGCCTACACGACTTCGGGGAGCCTCGAGTGGCAGCTGTCGTTCGACGGGAGCGTCAACGGCGTCTCCTATCGGCAGCGCCGACTCTACGCGACCACCGAAAGCAACGACCTCGCACAGGTGAACACCAACGGTAGCGTCGACTGGCGAACCGGCCTCGGCGACGGCATCGCGTCGACGCCCGCAGTCACCGAGGACCGCGTGGTCGTCGGGGCGCGAAACAACACGTTGTACGCCGTCAACAGGACCAACGGCACAGAACTCTGGCGGTTCACCGGAGCGAGCGACGGTGTGACTGCACCGCCGGCCGTCGCCGACGGAACCGTCTACGTCGGGAGCCGGGACGGGAACGTCTACGCCGTCGACCTGGAGACGGGCGACGAGGAGTGGTCGTTCGAGACCGACAACGACATCGAGGAGGCGGCCCCGGTCGTCGCCGGCGGTCGCGTCTACATCGGCAGTCAGGACGGCACGTTCTACGCCCTCAGCGAGTGAGGCGAGCGGCGGCGAACGTTCGTCCACCGCGTGTCGCGAGGTCACGTCACCAGCCCCGCGACCGTCGACCCGAACCACACCGCCAGGAGCGCGCCGACCAGGTTGACGACGGCGTTCGCCAGCGCGCGCCTGCGCTCCCCGGTCTCGAACAGTCGAACCGTCTCGAAGGCGAACGTCGAGAACGTCGTGAACGCGCCGCAGAAACCGGTTCCGAGCGCCAACACGACCGGATCGCCGACCGGGACCGCGAGGACCGCGCCGAACGCGAGGCTTCCGAGAACGTTCACCGCGAGCGTGTCGCCCGTCCGCGCGTCGATACGCTCACCCAAGAGGTGTCGGGACAGCGCGCCCGCGACGCCACCGACCCCGACGAGGACGACCGGGTTCACGAGCTCCACCTCGCGAGCCAGCGACCGCACAGCACGCCGACGAGCCCCAGCGAGTAGTTCGCGACGACGTTCGCCGCCGCCAGTTCCGGCGCCTGCCCACCGGCCAGTCCGGCCGTCTCGGCGGCGAACGCGCTGTAGGTCGTGAACGAGGAGAGAAAGCCCGTCCCGACGACGAGCCGAGTCTCCGCACTCAGCGCGTCGGCGAAGTGCCGTTCGTACAGCACTACCCCGAGCGCGAAACTTCCGAGCGCGTTGGCCGCGAGCGTCCCCCACGGGAACGCACCGGGGAGCGCGAGGGCGACGACATGTCTGAGCGCCGCGCCGGCGAACCCGCCGACTGCGATGAGAACGAGCGGCTCCAGGCGCGTCAGGATGTGGTCGTCTGCCATCCGTTCGCGCCGACCGACATCGTCGGGCTACTCCTGTGTTTCCATTCGACCGCGGCGCGTCGTCCGACTCGAATCGCGAAAGTCGTAGCTGACTCCGCGATGGCGAATAAAGGCTCGTGCGAGCCTTTATCCGTCGAACCGGGACCATGGCCGCTCATGGAGCTACGAGCGCTCACGAGAGACGAACGCGCTATCGAAGGACTGCCCATCAGACTCGTCATCGCACTGGTCGTCGGCGTCGCCAGCCTGAGCGTGATGATGAACACGCTCGGTGGGATCCAGACGCTGGGCGTCACCGAACTCGACGTGCGCCCGTCGCCGGAGGTCATCGGCGAGGGTCCGACCGACATCGACGTGGAAGTCGTCGGACCTCAGGGCGACCGCGTCGCGAACGCGACCGTCGTCGCGACCGGCGGCACGGCGGCGCTCGACTCGGTCTCCACCGCGCGGACGAACGTCAACGGGACCGCGACGCTGTCGCTCTCCCCCGAACTCGGGCCGAATCAACAGGAGGGGACGATACAGTTCGACGTGAAGCCGCCGGCGGGCGGCCAGTACGCCGACGACCGCGGGAACACGGAGGTGCTCGTTGTCGCGGACAAGTAGCCGACTGGGGACATCCGTCAGCCCCGGGACGCGCCGTCCCAGTCGATCCACTCCTGCTCCCAGCCGGTGCGACCCTGTGCGTTGCGGCGAGCGTACTCGCGGTCTTCGCGACGTGTCCGGTTGCGCTCGACGGTGTCGACCTGTTCGCCCTCGACGAGCATCGGCCGGAAGGCGACACCGCCGAGCTGTTCGGTGACCTCGCCGTCTTCCACGACGACGAGACTCTGGTCGCCTGCGCCGTGGGGCATCACCAGTCGCCCGTCGTCGGCCAGCTGGTCGACCAGTGCCGCCGGCGGACTGATGGCGGCGGCCTCGAGAAGGATGCGGTCGTAGGGGGCGTACTCGGGGAGTCCGTCTGCGCCGTTCCGGCGGTCGACGAGGACGCCGTCGTAGCCGGCCTCGGCGAGGTTCTGCCGCGCTTCGACGACGAGCCGACGGGCGATGTCGATGGCGTGGACGCGTTTCTCGCCGGTGAGTTCGGCGACGACCGCGGCGGTGTAGCCGACGCCCGCGCCGACGACGAGCACGGAGTCTCCCTTGCGAACGTCGAGCGCTTCGAGCAGCCGCGCGACGGTGCTCGGTGCGAGGACGCGCGTCCCGAGCCGCTCGAACGGCCGGTCGGCGTACGCGCCGCTGTCCTCGGCGACGAACGTCTCGCGCGGGACCGCCCGCATTGCGACCGACAGGTCCGCGCTCCGGAGACAGCCCTTGCTCTCGTGCTCCAGGCTGTCGACCATGTCGTCGCGCAGTACCGCGCTGTCCATGGCTCTCGGTCCGCCCTCGACGGTAATGAATGGCGCGAAACGACCTTTTTGCGGGGGCGGGTTTCCTCGTTCACTACGTTCACTCCGGGAACCCGCCCCCGCAAAAAGCTCGGCCAAAAAGGCCGCACCTCGCTTCGCTCACGGCTCCTTTCAGTCGCCGTTCGCATCGAGACTCTCACTCCGTTCGAGTCTCGCGCCGCTCGGTGCGGAAGAACCGCCTCGCTCGCGCTGCTCGCTCGGCGGACAGACGGCCTATCGAACGTCTACTGCAACTCGACGAATCGGACGCCGCCGTGCTTCTCGCGGTCGAGCGACCCGTCGGCGCGGTGACGCGCTCTGACGAGCGTCTGCCGATGGCGACCGATCGGTGCCAGCAGGTACCCGCCGGGTCGCACCTGTTC
>PXSD01000086.1:0-24522 GCA_003023165.1 Halobacteriales archaeon QS_9_67_15
GGCGCGCCACTCCCCCAGGACGTACCATCCGAGAGCGACTGCGAAAAACAGGTATGCGAGTCCCCTGGTACCGAGCACTGTCCTCGTTCCGAAAAGCGAGGCGATCTGTCGCTGGACCGTCCCCAGAACTGTCTGGGTACCCTCAATCGCCGTCCCGAGGTGAGGAATAATGAGCACGCTCCCACCCGGTTGCCAGGCGACAGCGACGACCTGTGCCTCTCTCACGGGCGGTTCGTCGTCGTCCTGGTCGGTGAAGGGGTTGGCGTCCCCTCTGGTGACGAACCCACGGTCGGTTTCGCCGACGACGCGGTGAGTGGTGAGCCCTCCGCCCTGTATCGTTTCGGCCTCGAAGACGATCACGTCGCCCTCGTCGATGGGCCCCGCGAGTTCTGCCGGAATCGCGACGAACCCGTCGCCCGGTTCTAACGTCGGCTCCATGCTCCCCGTCTCGACGTAGCTCAGGAGGATCGGTTGGCCGAGTATCGAACCGGCGACCAGCGATACTGCAGTGAATATTAAGAGAGCGACGAAAACGGTATACCCTGCCGATCGCAGCGACATTACCAAACCGTATCGCTGTTCGTTGTTAGTTACTAACTGCATTCTAGCGTATGAGAACGTTGTAATCCTACGGTAGATCTGGAGGGAACGAACCGAATTCCGTCAAGGTGGGGTTTGCCGCCGAGAAGGTCTTCGACGGAGACATCGACAAGCTCGGATACACGACAGGACTTGCGGGTGTTCTCCACCTGATCAAATCCTGCCTCGCAGGCCGGACATTCCGGGAGAAACGCCCGGAGGGCTGCGAGATTACCGTGGAAGGCCGCACTGGGATTTCCCCACCCGATTAAACCGCCGTCGGACCTAACGCCGACGCTGTTCTCGTCGAAATACTCCTCAACGACGCCCACATTTCGGAGTGGTTTTTTGACCGGTCCGGCGTCTTTCCTCGGTGGCTGTCGTCACAACAGGAACGACGGTGCCATCAGTTGTGGCCCGTAGTTCCTCGACGGGTTTTCCCGAACGTACGGAGTAACCACACCGGGGACTACGCACTGTCTGCGTCGACGGAGAAGCTGAAGCCCGCACTTTCACCGGCATCGGCGCTATCCCCAATATCGATTTCTATTCCGACGCCGACCTGCTGACCTGGATTCAAGTCCGCACCGTTGCCGTTTGGTAACAGGCTGTTCCCCGAATTTTGTCCACTCGAAGCGAACACCCTCCTCACGTGGACATCTTTGGGTGTATGAATATCCTTTATTTTCACATTGACTGTGTCTTGCCCGGCGTTCCTGACGAGGAATATGTCGTCGAGTTCCGTAACCGAGTTTCCGTTCAGACGTTGGAGCGTGACTTCCAGCTCTCCATCGCTCGACCTGATCTGGGAAAATTCACCATTCGGTTTCAGTTGGAGATATGCATTGTCATCCCGCACAATAGTCCCAGTGCCCTCACGATCCCGGGCCTCCACTGCGAATGCACCACTACCCATTGCAGCCGCCCCGCCAGCGGCGAGCGATCCGAGTCCGACCATGAATTTGCGTCGTTGCATTGTTTTCACCTAGTTCGCGTGCGTCCGTCCTCTCGTCACCCACACGACGACTCGTCAGCACGCACACGACCCATTGACTCACTTGCATGTTGGAATACGCCGTAAGCGACAGCGACTGTCAGCCTTTCCTGGAGCGGAAAACAGCGTTTCCGGCCGAGAAAACGGTATTTCCGTGTAACATAGGTACGGGTTACAGATCTGCTCGTCTGCCTCGATGCGAATAGCGCCCAAATAATCAAATGACCAACAGTTATGTCGGCTACTGCAGGGTGGGTTACATCGATGGCCCAATCGCAGTCCTCTCCAGGGTCCAGCGAGGGTGCGCTCAAAGATCCGGAGGACCACGAACTCAACCGAGATGTAGTACTGGACGTATTGAGCAACGAGCGACGGAGGTACGTGATCCACGAACTGAAACAACAGAACGGAAAGCCGGTGTCCGACGGCGACCTCGCCGAACGGATCGCCGGCTGGGAACTGGAGAAACCGGCAGACGAACTGAATTACAAGGAACGCAAGCGAGTCAAGAACGCGCTCCGGCAGTTTCACCTCCCGAAGATGGATGAAGCGGGATTCGTCGAGTATGACCAGCGGGCGGGGACGGTCACGCTCTCGTACGCCGCGGCGAAGCAGGACTTCTACGTCGACGTCCTCCCGAAGCGCGGGATCCCGGGGGGCCTTTACTATCTCGCGTTTTCGGTGACCAGCGTCTTCGTCTTGGCTGGTGCAGTACTCTCAGTACCACCGTTTTTGGCCCTCTCGCCGCTCAGTTGGTGTGTGTTCTTCGCGGTGGCACTGGCCGTCTCGTCGGTCGCACACTTCTACGACAACTACTACCGGATGCGACTCGGAGCGCGTGAGAAACCACCAGACCTGGAGTGAGTATGAGCGACTACCGAACGATCGCTGTCGTCATCGGCGTACTTCTCGTCGTCGGGACGACAGCGGGCAGTAGCGGATTCAGTGTGACGAGTGCCGACCGTGGTGCCGAGATCACCGTCGTCGACGACGACCGCGCGTATCTCGGTGTCGACCGGTCACCGAACGGGACGGCGAACGGAACCACGAACCTCACCGTTGCCATCACCAACCGGTTCGGAGACGGCACAGTACTGGAGCGTGTCACGCTCGCCGCGACGCAAGACGACGCAAGTGAGCGTCTGCACTCGATCCGAGCGGGCGACTCGAAAGAGGCGACACTTCGAGGCGTCTCCTGTGACGGCTCCGTCGAGATCCGTGCGACGGGAGAGTCAGTGGAGGTCTCTCTGTCTAGAGCGGTGATCTGCTGAGATTCGGCCGAGACGAGCGACCTCGTCCTCGGTTCGACCCCCCTATCGCTCGGACACGGCTCACTCCTCCAGACAGGCGGCGACGACTCTGAGCGCCCGTTCGCCGCGCACCTCGTCGGCGAACAGCGGCACGCGACGCACGTCGTGGCCCCGGAAGACCTCCTGTGACCGCGAGAGCGCGTCGCGCTGGACGGACCAGCGGCGCTGACAGAACTCGCAGTCGTCGAGGTTCGGCGAGACGAACTGCGCTGCCTCCACATCGGTCACGTCCGCCAGGTCCTGCATCACGCGATTGACCACGACAGTCCCCACCGGCACGTCGAACTCGTCGAGGCGTTCGAGGAGTCGCTCGGATTCGAGCACGGACAGTTCCTCCGGAACCATCACGACGCGGAAGTCGGTCTGGGTCGGGTCCTGGAGCACCGACCGCAGCCGCTCGATCCGGTCGCTCAGGACCCGCAGGTCGTCCAGTCCCTCCTCGGGGTCGACGTCGTCGTCGTCGCCCATCATGTCGGTGAGGCCGTCCATCATCCCGCTCATCCGCTCGCGGAGCGAGAGGACCGTGCCGACCATCGAGTCCATCACGTCCGGGAGTTCGAGCAGGCGGAGCGTGTGGCCCGTCGGCGCGGTGTCGACGACGACGCGGTCGAACCGCGGGTCGTCCATGTAGCGGATGAGCAGCCGGATCGCCGCCGCCTCGTCCGCGCCGGGCATCGACCCGCCGAGCGGGTCGACCATCTCGTCGCCGGCGTCGCCGAGCAGCCCACCGAGGCCGCCGAGCGCGCCGCCCGCACCGCCCAGTCCGCCGCCGTCCTCTGCAAACGGGCCGCCCTCGAGCGCCGCCTCGGGGTCGATCTCCGCGGCGTAGAGCGGCACGTCCTCGCGGATCTGTGCCGGTTCGGCGGGGATGTCCGTCTCCAGCGTGTCCGAGAGGGAGTGTGCCGGGTCCGTCGAGACGACGAGCGTCGCGGTGCCGTCGCGGGCGCTCGCGACAGCCGTCGCCGCCGCCATCGTCGTCTTCCCTACGCCGCCTTTCCCCCCGTAGAGCACGTACTCGGGCGCGTCGACCCCTTCGGGAACCGCCTCGTCGTCGATGTCGTCGACCGGTTTGACGTCGATATCGCTCATACTATCGGTTCAGCGCCCCCTACGGATGTGACCGTCGGTCCGCGTCTTCCCCGTGGCGCGAGCGTCGCTCCCTTCGACATCGGCCTCCCGATCCGCTCGTGGAGATGTCTCTCATACGGATGATTGTAGATTATTTCCGGATAGCGCCTAGGAGTCGGCGCGTCCCGGTACATCGCTACAATACTCCGTATCAGGAGTTCGATACAGCGGTGATCGACCGTCCCCCCAGGACGGCCGGCACGAGCGGACAGACGTGATGCTTATGACCGCGACGAGCGAGCCTCGCGCACCTCGGCACCGTCGCGGAGTTTGTCTTCGCAGAACGGACAGACGCGGGGGCCGGTGTGACCGTCGGGCGTGAACACGCGTACGTACGCCTCGGTGACAAACGACCCGCAGTTCTGACACTCTGGCATCCCTTGTGTAACTGTGATCCTCAGTCATATGCTTTCCGGCCTTCGAAGGCAGTATAAACCCATTAACAGCGTTCCGGAGGCGGTCAAATCACGGCTTCTCGAAGGTATATCTGCGCTACCGTTCGGCGACCTGAGAGGAACTTGGACGGCGGTGCCGTCGGGGCGGTTCGAACCCGATCCGCATCAGGGCGTCCGGTCGGCCCAGAACCGCTCCAGCTGCCCGTCGAGGAATTCGCCGGTCATCCTGACGAACTCCTCGCGTTCCGCGGGCGAGAGGTACTCGTGGACCGAATGACGCGTCCCCGCGGTGTACCGCCGGTCGGCGAACACGCGGACGCCGCACTCCTCGGTACCGCGGATCACGCGTCCGATGGCCTGTCGAGCGCGCCGGACTGCGGGGACGGTCAGCGCGTACTCGAAGGCGTTCTCCTCGCCGAACTCGTCGGCGTAGGCGCGCCGGACGGCCTGCACGCGCGGCGAGCCGACGTTGACGAGCGGGACACCGACGACCAGCGCGGCGGCCAGCTTGTCGCCGTCGTAGTCGACGCCCTCCGTGAGCGTCCCGCGCGTGCTCGTGACCAGGACCTTCCCGCCCCCGCCGAAAAAGTCCGCCTTGAGCGCCTCGGTCGCCTCGTCGCTCGAACTTTCGTCGACGAGCACCGGCTTGTCGACGGCCTCGTCGAGGTAAGCTCCGGCCCACTCGGCCTCCCGGTAGTTGGGCATCGCGACGAGGACGTTCCCCGGCGAGCGTGCGACCGACCGCAGGACGTGCGCGTACTCGTCGCGCGTCTCGTTCCAGCCGTCGCCGAGCGGGTCCATGTCGGCCGGGTCGCCGCGGTTCCGGGCCGTGAACGGGCGGGCATCGACGGCCCAGCTCGCGCGGTTCTCGGCGGGGAACCGCAGGGGATAGCTCTCGGCCTCGACCGGGCGGCCGTGGTCGCCGTCGTCGAGCGTCGGTCCGGAGTCCGGGTCGCCCTCGCGGAGCGATTCGAGGCCGGAGACCTCCGTGAACACGGAGAGCGGCGAGAGCGTCGCGCTCATGAGGACGCCGCCGCCGAGCGAGTCGAAGACCTCCTTGAGGGACTCGCTCGGCATGCAGTCGAAGAGGACGAGGCCCGGCGTGTAGACGCGCTGGTAGCCCTCGTCGACGGCGTCGGCGGCCTGGCCCGTCTTGGGCGCGTGTTCGAGTTCGATCTCGCGCAGGTAGCGGTCGTGGTCGCGCTCCCACCAGCGGGTCATCACCACGCCGACGGCGGCACAGACCGGCGACCGCGTCAGCCCGAGACCGTCGATGGCGTCCTCGACGGCCGCGCCGACGGTCGCGAGTGTCCGCCACGTGTCGCCGTCGTAGCCCTCGCGCTCGGCCCAGCGCGTCAGCTCGTCGGGTTCGGGCTCCTCGGGGTCCCTGAGTGGGACCTCCACGTCTCGCTGGGGGACGCTGTCGACGGGGTCGCCGACGCGCCAGTCGCGCTCGAACTCCTCGTCGAGGTAGCGCTCGACGCGTTCGTCCAGCCACGAGAGCAGGTCGTCGTAGAACTCGCGGGCCTCGTCGACCGCCGAGAGGGGCACGTCGCGGCTGACGAGGCGGTCCCGGACCTGCTGTTTGCGGTCGTCGCTCTCGCGGGCGCGAGAGACGAGGTGGTTGCAGTCGTTGCGCGCTCGCTTGATCGTCGCGCGGCCGACGCGGTCCGAGAGGAGGTCACGGACGCGCTCCTCTAACCTGTGGGCCTCGTCGACGACGAGGAAGGTGCTCGAGTCGAGCGCGGCGGCGACGAGCGGCCGCGACCCGGGGTCGAACACGTGGTTGTAATTACCGATTATCACGTCGGCGTGTTCGAGCATGACGCCCATCACCCGGTGGGGGCAGGTGCCGCGCTCGACGCTGGCCGGCAGGTAGTCGTCGGCCGTGACGACGCGATTCTCACCCGCCGAGAAGTCGACAGGCGAGCCCTTGTTGCGGACGAACCAGTCCGCCTCGAACGGACAGAACAGGGGGTCGTCGCTGGACGTCATCTCTTCGGGTGCGCTGGGTTGACTCCGCGGGTAGGGTGACGCTGCGCCGGCCGTTTCGAGTGCGCTGTCGAACGTGCGGTACGTGTTGGCGTCCATGCGCGCCTCGCGGACGAGGTCGCTCGCCAGGTCCGGGTCCCACCAGACGTCGTCCGGGTCGCCCGCGAGCGAGGCCTCCGCCGCGGGCGCGTCCCCCGAGCGACGGTCGGCCTCGACCAGGTTCGCCGTCGTCTCGCGGAGGTCCTCACAGCGGTCGTGAGTCGAGGCGTCGTCGGGGAACGCCCCCTCGCGGCCGTATGGACAGAGGTCGCGCTTGCCGACGAGCGCGACGCCGTCGAGGGGGTCCGGCCCCTCCGGGTCGGCGGCCAGCCGGCCGTTCATCGTCCGGAGGTCCTCGACGAACTGGATGCGCTGCTGTTTGACGGGGGTGACGACCATCACGCGGTCGTACTTGGAGGTCGTCCGGACCAGCGTCGCGCCCGCAGTGAGCGCGGCCATCGTCTTGCCGGTCCCGCAGGGGCCCTCCATTGCGAAGTAGCCGCCGCGCTGGCCGACGTCGATAGCGGTCTCGATCGCGTCTGTCTGGCTCTCGTAGGGCTCGTCGAAGCCGAATACGTCGCGCCACGCCGCGGCAGGGTCGCCGCTCTCGAACGACTCTCCGGCCGCGGCCGTCGCACCGGCCGGCTCGCCGTCACCGTCGCCGCTCGCGCCGCGGTCCTCGGGCATCGTGGACATCTGTGTCGTCCTCGCCTATGAACGCACGGATGGCGCCCCGGTCTTGCCATGGGAACTTATATTGCTGGAGCAGTAGCATCCGGGAGTAACGGACGAAGCACGGGATGTTGGGTAGACACAGCAGCGTTCGCCGGGAGGCGACGGATGACTGAACCGGACGACACGGCAGACAACGAGGGAGCCGACCCCGACGAGTCCCCCGTCCGGATACTGCACATCGACCCGGACGAGACCGTCCGCTCGCGGCTCCGTGCCGTCGTCCAGGAGACGGACGCAGCGGACTACGAGGGGACGGGCGCCACCGACCGCGCCCGCGAGCGGCTCTCGGACGGAACGTTCGACATCCTCGTGGTCGAACTGGACGTGCCGGAAGACGTGGCCGGCCTGATCACCGGGACCGACAGCCCGGTCGTCCTCTACACGGGGGCCGACCCGACCGAGATCCCGGAGGCGGTCCTGGACGCGTCCGACACGCTCGTCGAGAAGTGGACCGCCGAGGCGGGGCTGGAGTTCGTCGTCGAGAAGATACTGCGGGCGGCCCGCTCGGACGGACGCTCGGCGTCGCGGTTCACCCGGGCCTTCGAGCGGGTCGACGAGGACGCCCAGTCGTCGGCGTCGTTTCTCGTCTACGACGACGGGACGGTTATCTGGGAGTCCACGCCGCTGGAAACCCTCTTCGACCGGCGCGACGTGACGGTCACGCTCCCCGAGACCCCGAACTTCTACAAGCAACTCTCCGCCGCGCTCACGCACGACCCCGAGGCGGTCCGGACGATACGGGGGGCGGAGGTCCCCGACGAACCGACGCGGTTCACGGTTCCGGCTGTCGGTGGCGAGGCGTACTTCCGCTACAGCGAACACGAGTTCCCCGAAACCGTCGGTCCGCTCCGGCTCGTCGTCGTCGAAGACGTGACGTGGTCGGAGCGGTCGGCCGCGCGGTTCGACCTGCTCGACCTGCTCGACCGCCACGTCCAGGACGGCATCTCCGTCGTCGACGCGAACGGGCGCGTCGAGTACCACAACGAGTCGTTCGCCGACCTCCTCGGCTACGACGACATGGTCGGCGAACACGCCGCCGCGTTCATGACCGAGGGGGAACTCGAAGCCGGCCAACAGCTGATCCAGCGACTCCGCGGGTCGGACCGCGACAGCGGCGTCATCGACATGACGCTGGAGACGGCCGAGGGAGACGAGCGGACGTTCGCGGTCCACTTCTCGGTTCGCGGCTCCGGCGACGAGTACGAGGGCCTCGTCAACGTCGCCCGCGACGTGACCGACCGCCGCGACCGCGAGCGGTCGCTCGAACAGTACCGCCGCTCCGTGGAGAGCGCCGGCGACCCGATGTACGTCATCGACGACGAGGGCCGCGTGGCGGTCTGTAACGATGCGCTGGTCTCGCTGGTCGACCGTTCGCGCGAGTCGCTGGCGGGAACCGAGTTGACCGACCTGTTTCCCGAGGAGGCGGTCGAGCAGATCTGCGAGGCGCTCGAACGGACGACTGGCGGTGCCAGCGCGACGTGTGGGCTCACTCTCTCCGGGGCCGACGGCGAGGTCCGACAGTTCGAGGCGACCGTCGCGGGACTCGGAGACGCCGACGCCTTCGACGGCGCGGCGGGCTCGGTCGGCATCCTCCACGAAGTGACCGAACGCGAGCGACGCGAGAGCGAACTCGACCTGCTCACACAGGTGCTCACCCGCGTACTAAGACACGACGTGCGGACCGGACTGACAGTCGTCCGCGGACAGGCGGAGGTGCTCGCCGAGCGGACGAGCGGTGAGGAGCGAGAGATGGCCGAGACCATCGTCGACCGCAGCGAGGCCCTCGTTGAGACGACTGAGAAGGCCCGGGCGATCGAGCGGGTCATCGAGAGCGACGAGGGGACGGTCACGCTCGACCTCCGGTCGGTAGTCAACCGCGGCGTCGCCAACGTCTCCGCCGTACACTCCGAGGCCAGTTACGACGTCCGGATCACCGAGCAGGTCCCGGTGCGCGCCCACCGGGCGTTCCCCTACGCGGTCGAGAACCTCATCGAGAACGCGGTCACGCACGGTGAGGACGCCCCGTCGGTCACCGTCGCCGCGACGACCGAGGACGACACGGTCGTCCTGCGGATCACCGACGACGGGCCGGGCATCTCCGAGGACGAACTCGAAGTGTTCGAGAACCGTGAGGAGACGCCGCTCAAGCACGGCACCGGTGTCGGCCTCTGGCTCGTCAACTGGGTCGTCGACCGCTCTTCCGGCGACCTCGAGTTCGACACCGGTCCCGACGGGACGACCGTCACGGTCCGTCTCGACGCGGGCGACGCCGTCGATATCACCTGATCGGCCCGCGGCGCGCGCGGCCGTCGCGGCCGTCGAAGCCATCTACGAGTCCGCCGAGACCGGCGAACCGGTGGCGCTCGACTGACGCGTTGCTCCCGGAGTCGCTCCTACCCCAGATAGTCGGCCAGCCGTTCGGCAGCCTCGTCGACGCGGGGCGTCACGAGCGCGAACCGGAGCCAGTCGGCGCGTGACTCCCCGAACGCCTCGCCGGGCATCCCCGCGACGCCCGCCTCGTCGACCAGGCGCTCGACGTTCTCCATCGTCCCCGGGAACCCGTCGAAGCGGGCTATCACGTAGAACGAGCCGGCGGGCGTCGTGTAGGCCGCGCCCGCCCGGTCGAGCGCGTCGGTGAACCGGTCGATCCGCTCGCGAAGCCGCTCGCGATTGCGCTCGTAGTACTCCGGCGGCGTCTCCCGGAGCGCCCGCAACACGGCGTACTGTGCCGGGCGGCTGCCGGTGACGTTCTGGATCATGTGGCGCGTCCGGGCCCGCTCGACGAGGTCGCCCATCGGCCCGTCCTCCGGCGGGAAGACGGCGTAGCCGACCCGGAACCCCGTGACTGCCATCGACTTCGAGAACGAGTTGGTGGCGACGACGTGGTCCGACTCCGCCGAGAGGGGGCTCTCGAACGTCCCGGTGTAGTCGAAGTGGTCGTACACCTCGTCGCTGACGAGGACCGCGTCGTACTCCTCGGCGACCGCGACCAGCGCCTCGGTCGTCTCGGGCGGGTAGACCGCACCGGTCGGGTTGTTCGGCGAGTTGACGACGATGGCGGCCGTCCCGTCGCTCGCGGCCTCGCGCACGTCTGCTGGGTCGAGTTGGCCCGTCTCGTCGGCGGAGACGTAGGTACTCTCGGCGTCCAGGAGGGTCGCCCGCCCGGCGTAGTAGGGGTACACCGGGTCGGTCATGACCACCTCGGAACCAGCCCCTCTGTCGAGCGCCCCGGTCGTCGCGAGGTGGTTGGCCTCGCCCGCGCCGTTGGTCACGAGCACGCGCGAGCGGTCGACGCCGCGGCGCTCCGCGACCTCGTCGCGCAGGGGCGTGAGGCCGACGCTCGGTGGGTACTGGAAGTCGCTCACGTCGCCGTCGGCGTACTCGCGCAGTCCGTCGCGGAGCGCCGTCGGCGGCTCCCAGTCTGGGTTCCCGCTGACCATGTCGACCACGTCGCGGTCAGCGCGGGCGGCGTACTGCATCACTGTGAAGAACTGCGGCGTCTCGTAGTCCATCGAATACGCGAGCGTTGGCCGCCCACGACGTAAACCCTGACGCTCGTCGACCAGTAGTGATACTGCCGGCTGTAACTTCGTGAAGATATTCGCCGCCCCGGGGCGGCGAAATTCGTGACAGACGTACAGCCGGCAGTATGAGAAGTTCATCGGCCGCTCTTTAAACCACACATCACCCGCCGACCGGTCAGAAGTACTCGTCGAGCTGCTCGCGGGTCCGGGGCAGACTCCCCGAGTTGTCGACGGTCACGTGGTCGCGCTCCAGCGGTTCGAACCGGTCGCGGGCGTTCTCGTAGACGGAGACGTCGGCCTCGCTCGGGTCGTCTTCGCGCTCGCGGATCCGCTTGCGGGCGACGCGCTCGTCGCAGACGACGTGGACGAGCGTCAGGTCGACGCCGAGCGTGTCGGCCATCGTCGCGACCTGGTCGCGGTGGCGGCGATACTCGTAGGTCGCGTCTATCACGGCCGGCGTTCCCGTCTCGAGTGCGCGCTGCGCCCGCTCGAGCATCGTCGCGTAGACGCGGTCTTTCTCCGCGGGCGTGTACGCCGGCTCGTCGAACAGTTCCGCGCGGACGACGTCGCTGCGGACGCGCTCGCCGCCGATACGGTCGGCGATCGCGGCCGCGACGGTCGACTTCCCGACTCCGGGGAGCCCACACTGCACCACGAGTCTCGAACCCATCGCCCTACTATCGACCCCCCGGGCGTATGAATCCGGGTGGACTCGGACGAAACATGTAGCTGAATCCCTTCGCTCAGCAAAATTTTTATAGAACCGCGAACAGCGATCTACTGGACTGGAGTGAGAAGCCATGGCGCTACCGGATCGACCGGTTAGTTCGTGGTTCCAGGGTATGGACCTGCCGAACAGCCTGTTCGGGACTGGTGGCACCGACTACGAACTCTACGAGGAGAACGACGAGTTCGTACTGAGTTTCGAGTCGGAATCGGCTCCCGAATCGACCGGACCCCGTTCCGGCGTCTCCGAACCGCCGGTATCGCGGTTTCCGCGCGCTCGACAGTACGAGGCGATACGCCGTTGAGTGACGACAGCGCGGGGGAGCTGGTCTCGGTCGGACACGCGTCCCGTGTGTTTTTTTGCGGCGCCGACCGACGTGTAACTGTGCACGAATTTGCCGAGGACCCACCGGTTGAGCAGCGGGTCGGCGACCTGCTGAGCGACCGCGGCGAGACGGTCGCAGTCACCGAGACATCCACCGGCGGGCTGGTCGGGACCCTCCTGACGAGCGTCCCCGGTGCGAGCGACTACCTCGACCGCGTGGTCGTCCCCTACGACTACGACGCGCTCAGGACGACACTCGCCGTCGCCCGCGAGACGCTCGACGAACACGGCGCCGTCAGCGAACCGGTCACCCGTGAACTCGCCCGGGCGGCCCGCGACACGGCCGACGTAACCTGGGGGATTGCGACGGCCGGCGTCGCCGGTCCCGGCGGCGGGACGCCCGAAAAGCCGGTCGGTACCTGTTTCGTCGGCGTCGCCTACGCCGCGCCGTGGGAGTCGGGTGAGTCCACGGCGCGCGTCTCCCGATACGAGTTCGACGGCGACCGCAATGCCGTCCGCGAGCGTCTCGCGCGGCGGACGCTCCGCGACCTCGAAACCGCCGTGCGGGACCGAACCGAGTGAACGCAACGGAGCGGCCGTCCCGTCTCGCAGGACGCCGCCCGCACTCGCCGCTCTCCTATAGTAGAATTTGAAAGCGTTTGCACGGTCGATCGCACGTAGTTATGCGGTCGTCCGAGCGATGTCTTTCAAATTCTACTATAATGGGGAACACTTGTACGGCTCGGGTCCATCGATACCGTCGATGAACAAGCGCGGACACGTGTTGAACGCGGTTATCCTGGCGGTCGGACTCGGATTCGTCCTCGAACCCGCGGGCGACCTGACGACGTTCCGGACCATCGCGGCGGTGTTCGTCCCGCTGGTCCTCGGTGCGCTCTTCCCCGACGTCGACACCCACTTCGGCAAACACCGGAAGACGCTCCACAATCTCTTCGTCCTCGGAGTCGTCGCGGCCTACCCCGTCTTCTTCGACAACCTCCAGTGGGTCTGGCTGGGCGTCGTCACCCACTACGTCCTCGACATCCTCGGGACGACCCGCGGGATCGCGCTCTTTTACCCCCTCCGGGACGAGGAGTTCGGCGCGCCCGTCGGCGTCTCCGTCAGCAGCGACTACTCGAACCTGATGATGCTCGTCATCAGCGCCTTCGAGCTCACCGTCGCCGCCGGACTCGTGTACGTCCTCCCCACCTACCTGCCGGACCTGAGCGCGTCGCTCCCGGTCTGACCCCGCCGGGCGACGCGGTCGCAACCCCCTTCGCGCCCCCCTTCGAGGGAGAACCCTTTTATAAATCGGCGGTGATGAATCGAGCACCATGGCGCCTTGGGAGTGTGCGATCGACGGCGACGACGAGCAGTTCGACCGCGTGGAGGACCTGATCGTCCACCAGTCGACGACGCACGAACGCATCGAGTGCGAGGTCTGCGGGACCGTCCTCCCGGACGGGTACTTCGCGATCCGCCACGCGTTCGACGAGCACAGCCGCGCCGAGTACGTCCGCGCATACGACGCCACCGCGAAGGAGGTCCGCCGCCGCGAGAACGTCAAAGAGACCATCGAGGAACAGGCCGACATCCGCGAGGTCATCGACCGCCTCGAAGGCGACACCGGCAGTCTCTGAGCCCGGCCCTCCCGCCGCTCCCACGCTCTCTCCCTGCGTACGTCGCCTGTACTTCTCTTCGTCCCCTCGTGAGTCGTGCGTGTCGTCGCTCACGCCGCGGGCCCTCGTCGGGCCGTCGCGCCCTCCGAACTTACTTCGAGGAGAGCAGGTAGCCGCCGACGCCCAGCGACAGAACCGCGAGCAGCACGGACGCGAGTCGGAGCAACTGCGGCGTCGCCCCGAGCGGTGGTTCCTCGGTCGCGGTGTCCATCGCGTCGTAGCGCTGGACTGTCGCTTCGTGCTGCGCTCGTTCCTCGCCGCTCGCGTTCTCCTCTTCGGGATCGGGCCCGAAGTACCGTTCGTCGGACGGCGGCAGTTCGCTGTCGTCCGCGGGCCGCTCGATCACGAGCGGGCGGACGATACTCCGGTCACCGCCCTGGTAGGCCTGCCGGCGCTCGGTCTCGTTCGGATAACGGAACTCCGCTGCGCCCTCCCCGACCGGGACGCGGTACTCGCCGTCGTTCTCCAGCGTCTTCACGTACAACTCTCGGCCGCGCTCGGAGAGGTTCTCGTAGGCGAGGACCTCGTGGTCGTCCTCGGCTAACTCCGCCGGCGACGCGGTGACGGTGTCTCTCGTGTCGTGGACCAGCATGGATTGGACCGGGAAGACGGCGGGGGCCGCGAACAGGACCAATGCCAGGACGACCAGCGCCGTCCCGAGTGTGTTGCGTCGGTTCATTCCAGATCAGCCCGTCGGAACAGCAGATAACCGATCAGAAGCGGTCCGACCAGCCAGACGGCGAGGACGACTACCGAGAACTCGTCTTGCAGATAGAGCGGGAGCGCCTCGTTGGCCTCGGCCGACCCGTAGCTCACCTCGTCGGGGACGCTCGATATGAAGACGACCTGGCGCATGTCCGCCGGGAGTACGAGGTTGACCGCTTTCCGATACCCGAGGTACGGGCTCGTGTACTGGACGGCGTTGTAGAGGTCCGGGTTCGGGTCGGCTCCCAGCACCGTCGTGTGGACCCAGCGGGCGATCCTGGACACCTGCACCACCGGGAAGACGTAGAGGATCACGAGCAGGAAGTACGTCCCGAACGCGCCGGCGATGGCGCGACTCCGGGAGGCCGCGGCCGAGGACATCGCCAGCGCGACGCTGACGAAGGTGCTCCCGTAGACCAGCGTCACCAGCAGCGTGCCGAAGACGACGCCCGCCGGGAACGCGCCGTGGCGAGTCAGTGCCGTACTGACCGCCGCGACGTACATGAACCCGACGCCGCCGGCGACGATCCCGTTCCGACTCAGGAGCTTTCCGACGAACACGTCCCGCCGCGTGTTCGGCAGCGAGAGCAGGAACTTGATCCCGCCGCCCTCTCGTTCCCCGGCGATCGCGAGGTAGCTCGCGACCAGCGCGACGATGGGCAGCAGGATGCCGAGGATGAGTGTCAGCGCGCGGAACAGCGAACGCACCTGTTCGGCGTCGGTCCCCGAGGCGTTGCCCGAGACGTAGCCGACGAACGCCGCGATCAGCCCGAGGAGGACCGCTGCGGCCCACAGGAGCTTCGACCGACGCGCCGCCTTGAAGTCCTTCTTGGCGACCGTGACCGTACTCATGCCGAGACCTCCCGCGAGTCGCCACGCTCGACGGCCTCTCCCGCGGGTACGTCGCCGTCACCGTCCCGACCACCGCCGGTGAACTGGTTGAACAGTTCCTCCAGCGACGTGTTGTCGGCGAGGATGTCGACGACCTCGGTTCGGCGGTCGACGCGCTTGACGACTTCGACCTTCGCTTTCGGGTCGGTGCACGTCGCAGTCAGCTTCGCCCCCGCCACGTCGACCTCGGCGACGCCGTCGATGTCGGCCACGCCGTCCACCGACGGGGCCTCGGCACACGTGAGTTCGATGCTCGCTCGCCCGTTCGCGCTCTCGCGGAGGCCCTCGATGCTGTCCATCGCGACCAGCCGCCCCTCGTTCATCACGCCGACGCGGTCACAGACAGCCTCGACCTCCGAGAGGATGTGACTCGAGAAGAAGACGGTCGTCCCGCTGTCGGCCCGGTCGCGGATGACCGACCGCATGTGCTGGATCCCGTTGGGGTCCAGTCCGGTCGAGGGCTCGTCGAGGATCAAGAGGTCCGGGTCGTCGGCCAGCGCCATCCCGAAGGCGAGGCGCTGTTGCATCCCCTTCGAGTAGCCGTCGGCGACGCGGTCGGCGTCGTCCGCGATCCCGACGAGGTCGAGCAACTCCTCGGGGTCGTCGGCGGCGTCTTTCGTCTCGACCGCCCACTTCATGTACTCGCGTCCGGTCAGGTAGTCGTCGAAGCCGTACCCCTCTGGGAGGACGCCGATGCGGTCGCGGATGGCCGCCGCCTCCGCCTGAGCGTCCATCCCGAACACCTGCGCCGACCCCTCGGTCGGGCGGATGAAATCGAGCAGCATGTTGATCGTCGTCGACTTCCCCGCGCCGTTGGGACCGAGGAACCCGAATATCTCCCCGTCCTCGATCGTCAGGTCGAGGTCGTCGACGGCGACCACGCTCTCCCCGAATCGTTTCGTCAGACCGTTCGTCCGGATGGAGGGCATTCGACCGGAGTCTCACGCTCGTCCGGTAAGAACCTTCTCCTTGCTGAAACGTCCGCTGTAGTCACCCGTCCCTGTCAGACGGTCACGACGATCGGGACCGGCGTGAAACACAGGAGCCCGAGGACGAGCGTGAGCGCACCGACGGCCTTCCGCCGCCAGTCCACCGGCGAGTCGTCCAGCGGCGTCGCGGTGCCCGCCCGCCCGAACACGAGCGTCAACAGCCCCCAGAGTATCCAGATCCCGACTGCCTGCCCGTCGGCGAAGACGACCAGCGCGGCGGCGAGTCCGAACAGCACCAGCGGGAGGACGTATCGCAGGAGTTCCACGCGCTCGCCGAGGACCGCGCGCGAGACGTGCGCCCCGTCGAGTTGTCCGACCGGCAGGAGATTGAGAAACGTGACGAAGGCCCCGACCCACCCCCCGACCAGAACGGGATTGACCGCGAGCCCCGGGTCGCTGTACTGCAGCGGCTCGCCGAGCGCCGCGGCGACGACCTGGATCAGCGGCGGGTAGCCGAGTTCGTACTGGGTCGCGTACGCCAGTCCGCCCGCGTTGCTCACGTCTATCGGCGGCAGAGAGACGCCGATAGCGGTGACGACGACCGTCGCGACCAGCCCCGCCAGCGGCCCGGCGACGCCGATGTCGAACAGCGCCTCGCGGTCCGGGATGTGGCCTTTCATCCGGATTATAGCCCCGAGCGTCCCCAGCGCCGTCGGGACGGGGATGAAGTACGGCAGCGTCGCCTCCACGTCGTGATAGCGCGACGCGACGTAGTGGCCGAACTCGTGGATCGCCAGCACCGAGAGGACCGCCACCGCGAACGGCCACGCCGACAGCAGTCGCAGCGCTCCCGCGTCCAGGCCGTAGCCGTACCACTGCGTCCCGGCGAACATCGTCGTCGCCACCGTCGCCAGAAAGAGGACGACGTTGAGCCACGGGATCCCCTCGACCGTCGTCGAGCGCTCGGTCGCGACGAGGACGTGTTCACCCGTCTCTCGGGCCAGCCTGACGCGGTAGCCGCGGTCGCGAAACTCCGTGGCAAGTCGCTGTTCGACCGCTTCGCGGGCGCCCTCCAGTTCGCCGTAGTAGCGAGCGCCGTCGTCGGTGACCTCCACCTCGTACACGTCGAAGGTCTCACCCAGCGAACCCGGCTCCGGCAGGTCCGCCGGCGGCGACGTGGGCGTTGCCATCGTCGCTACTAGGGACAGGACCCCGATATACCTGACCACGTTTTTGCGGGTGGGGTTCCCGCAGCGAGCGGAGCGAGCGAGGAAACCGCTCGCTTCGCTCGCGGTATGCGATGGCAACACCGCTCTCGAACGGCCGCCGCGACGTCCACCGACCGTCCGACCGTTCATGCCGATCCGGACCGTACCGTGTACAATGGCATACTCACCGCTCCCGGATATCGATCCCGTCCGCTCGGACCTCGCCGAGCGGGGCTACGAGACGGTGCGACTCTCCGGCGCGAGCGAACCCGCTGCGGTCGCGACCGGCGGGCAGGCACCCGAGGCGGTCACCGACCGCCCGCTCTCCGTCGAACCGCTCGGCGAGGCGACCCCGCTCCGACTGGTCGCGACCCTCGCCGCGGCCGCTCGCGACCAGCGCGCGACGCTGTTCGTCGCCGACCCCGAGACCGCTCGCGAGGCGAACGAGACCCTCTCCGAACCGTTCCTCCGTCGACCGGACGAAGACGGCTCGCGAGCGTTCTACTCGATCCCCGACCGCATCCTGCTGACCGACGACACCTACGCCGCCGTTGGAACGGACGGCACCCTCCGCTGGCGCGAGGAACCCGCGACCGCCGGCGTCACCGGCGACGGGACGGACGACCCCCGACTTCGGCTGGAGGCCGACGGCGACCTCGCCGCCGCGCTCCCCTCCGTCGACGGTCTCACCTGCCCCGGTCCCGACCCGAGCGCGTTCCCCTACCGGTACTCCCGAGGAGCGGACAAGCGGATCCACGTCTTCGACCGCGACGGCGAACTCGGGACCGTTCGGGGGATCACCGCGATGAAATCGGACGGCTATCGCCCCGTCCCGCTCCCGCTCGTCCCCGAACACCACCTCCGGGAGAACGCTCACCTCGCTCGCCGGTGGACGGTCGCGGCAGTCGACGAGAACGGTGAGGTCTCATATCGAACCGCGTAGCTCTCGGGACCGAAATCACGGCAGAAACGGGACTCTCTCGCTACGCTCGTTCTTCGGCGTCTCGCGGGTCGCTCCGCTCCCCGCTCGACCGTTCCGAGGAACGCTTCGCGGTGCTCAGCGTTCCTCGCTGTCCAGCACGCGGATCTGGTCCCCGCGAACCGTGACCGGAATCGGAACGGTCGCCTCGTACAGTTCGACGGTGACCTGGTCCTTGCCTTCGTCGATGCGCTGGACCTGCGCCTTCTCGCCTTTGAACGGGCCGGCGATGAGTTCGACGATGTCCCCTTCGGCGATGCCCTCCACGTCCGGCTTCGGCGAGAGGAAGTGTTCGACCTCGCTGATCCCGGACTTGCCGGGGACGACGCCCCGCATGTGGGGAATCTCGTCGGAGATACGCTCGAAGACGGCGGAATCGTCGGCCTCGACCATGACGTAGGAGGTCAGCGAGTCCGGCGCGAGCGCGGCGTGGATGGCGTCCTCCTCGCGGTTCATGATCATCTCCGCGACGGTGCGCTCCTGACTGGCCGTGGTCTTGACGGCGAAGATGCCCATCAGAAACCACCCGGGCCGCCCGGGACGAAGTTCATCACGACGAAGATCAGGAACCCGAGGATCCCGACGAGGATGATCCCGGCACCGGCGATCTTCGCGACTTGCGAGAACTCCTCCCACGAGGGCGTGCTCGCCAGTTTCAGCACGCGGACGTAGGAGTTGAGGTCGTAGGGAACGTTCATATCGACCGGTTGCCCCCGCGGGCTTTTCTATCTATTGGTGCGGAATAGCCCCCGAACACGACCGTGATGGCCCGCTCGAACCGCGGCTCGCCCGGCCCAGAACCGTTATACGCCAGAACCGCAACCACATGGATATGAATACGTGGAAGCGTCGGTCCGTCGCCTACACCGGCGTTCTCGCTCTCTCCATGTTCGTCTTCACCGTCGTCTACCAGTACGCGATGGGCGTCTACGAGCGCAACCCGGTCACGTTCCTCGAAGCGTTCCAGTTCGTCGTCGAGACGTTTACCACGACGGGCTACGGCGCACAGTCCGGCTGGGAGTCCGCCGCCGTCCTCTCGCTCGTGGTCGTCATGGACATCGCGGGTACGGTCATGATCTTCCTCGCGCTCCCGGTCGTGGCCTTCCCCGCCTTCGAGGAGGCGCTCTCGACGACGGTCCCGACGGCGGTCGAGAACGGGCACGAGGACCACGTCATCGTCGCCACGTACACCCCTCGCGTCGAGACGCTCATCGCGGAACTCGACTCCCGCGACATCGACTGGGTCATCGTCGAACCGGACCGCGAGCGGGCGACCGACCTCTACGAGGACGATTACAATGTGATCCACTGCGGTCCCGATTCGGCGGACGGACTCGACGCCGCCAACTTCCAACGGGCGCGGGCGCTCGTGGCGGACGTCTCCGACCAGGTCGACGCAAGTATTGTCCTCACCGCGAAGGAACTCGACGAGTCGGTCCGCGTCGTCAGCGTCGTCGAGGAACCGGACCGCGCTCGCTACCACGAACTCGCCGGAGCAGACGCGGTACTCACCCCGCGCTCGTTGCTCGGCGAGAGCCTCGCGCGGAAGATCACCGCGAGCGTCACGACGGACCTCGGTAATACGGTCGAACTGGGACAGGACTTCGAGATCGTCGAGCTGCCGGTCCACCGCGGCGCGGACGTGGCGGGCGAGACGCTCGCCGAGAGCGGGTTCAGCGAACGCGTCGGCGTCAACGTCATCGGGGCGTGGATCGACGGCGAGTTCGAGAGCCCGCCGGAACCCGACTCCGTCGTCGAAGCGGGGAGCGTCCTCCTGATGACCGGACAGGAGGCCCAGCTCGAACGGCTCGCAGACCGGACCCGCTCGGAGGTGCGCCGTCACACCTCCGGCGAGACCCTCGTGGTCGGGCACGGCGAGGTCGGCCAGACGATAACCAATATCCTCGACGGCGCAGGTCTCCCCCACACTGTCGTCGACAAGGAAGACAAGCCCGGCGTCGACGTCGTCGGCGACGCCACTGACCCGGCGGTGCTCGACCGCGCGGGACTGGACGACGCCCGGTCGGTGATCCTCGCTATCCCCGACGACACCGCGGCGGAGTTCGCAACGCTGGTCGTCCGCGACCGGAGCGAGCGCGTCGAGATCATCGCTCGCGCCGAAGAAGCCGAATCCGGCCAGAAGATGTATCGCGCCGGCGCGGACTACGTCCTCGCGCTCGGAACCGTCACCGGCCGCATGGTCGCCTCCGCCGTCCTCGAAGACGAGGACGTGATCTCGCTTGACACGCAGGTCGAAGTCGTCCGGACCCGAGCGCCCGACCTTGTCGGCCACTCGCTGGGCGACGCTGACGTTCGCGCGAGAACCGGCGTCACCGTCGTCGCCGTCGAGCGAAACGGCGACGTGGTCACCGACCTCGACCCGGAGTTCCGGACGCGGGCGGGCGACGAACTGATCGTCGCCGGTCCCGACGAGGCGACCAACCGCTTCACCGAAGTCTTCGGGTAGGTCGGCCGCCCGCAACGGGCGGACCGCCGACGCGGTGCCAACGAGAACACGTTATCTTCAGTACCATACTAGTGTTCAGCGAGGGTTTTTCGTCCGGCCACGGGAAACTCGTCGGCCGACAGTTGACTCGGGTCGTCGACGGCGAAATAACGGAGACGACACTGTCCGAGACGGAGTGGGACAAGACGGTCGTCGACTTTCGGTGCCGACTGGGCTGGCACTCGCGAGTGAGCGCACCTGCGGCAGAATGGAGAATCTAGAGGCGGGGCGCGATTACTCGACGTAGTCGATGTCGTCGCCGAGTTCCTTCGCCGCGCGCTCCTTCTCGGCTTCGCTCTTGCCGTAGATCTGGGGGCTCTCGACGCCGGTGACGACGATCATCGTCTCCATCTTGCCCTCGAACTCCTGGTTGACCGACGCGCCCCAGATGATGCGGGCGTCGGGGTCGATGCGGTCGTAGATCTCCTCGACCACGCCCTCGGCCTCCTCGATGCTCATGTCGGGGCCGCCGACGACGTTGACGAGCGCGGAGTTCGCGCCGTCGAACTCGACGTCCAGCAGCGGCGACCGCAGCGCCGACCGAATGGAGTCCTGTGCCTTGTTCTCGCTGTCGGACTCGCCGAGGCCGATCATGGCGACGCCGCCGTTCTCCATGATCGTGCGAACGTCGGCGAAGTCCACGTTGACGAGGCCGGGCTTGGTGATCAGTTCGGTCATGCCCTTGACCGAGCGCATGAGGACGCGGTCGCAGATCTTGAAGGCGTCCTGCAGGGGCATGCTCGGCGCGTAGTCGAGCAAGCGGTCGTTCGGGACGACGATCACGGTGTCAGAAACCGCGCGCAGGCGCTCCAGCCCGGCGTCGGCGTTGGCGCGCCGCCGCTCACCCTCCGCCGTGAAGGGGATCGTGACGATCGAGATCGTGAGCGCGTCCTGGTCCTGGGCGGCCTGTGCGACGACCGGCGCGGAACCGGTCCCGGTCCCACCGCCGAGGCCCGCCGTCACGAACACCATGTCCGAGCCGTCGATGGACTGCTGGATGTCCTCGATGTTCTCCTGGGCGGCCTCCTCGCCGATTTTGGGTACCGAACCGGCCCCGCGACCACCGGTGCGCTTGCGACCGATGAGGATCTTGGTGTCCGCTTTCACCTCGTCCGCGAGGTGCTGGGCGTCCGTGTTCGCCGCGACGAGCTTCGCCCCGTGGATACCCTCTTCCATCATCCGGGTGACGGTGTTGCCGCCGGCACCCCCACAGCCGACGACGGTGATCTTCGTCTCCAGATCTTTGACAACGTCCGCCAGCTCCTCGTCGGACATCTGTCCTGACGTGGACATCTCGTCTGTTCCCGTCGTTCCGGCGCTCTGCCGTTGATTCTGGGGCTCTTGTCGCCCGGCCTCTCCCCGCTCTTCCTCCGCCTCGTCGATTGCGTCGTCGATTATAGAGTCCATAATTTAAGTTGCCGTTGCCGGCCAACAGTTATTAAGCTTCTCCCAAGCGTCAGACGCCTGGCTGACACACGATGGCACGGCCGTACCCGCCCGCTCACGATCATAAGCCCGCGTTACTCCGGGAAAACGGCCGCTCGGCGGATCTCCACGTGAAACGCCGGTCGAGCGGCGGAGCGAGCGGTAGTTGTCGGGTGCGTTCGAGATGATACCGGGGTTGTTACGACCTACGAGCGAGGTCAGATCAGCGCGCGGCTTCGGCGAGTTTCCCGAGTTTCGGCCCTTCCGTGACGCCCAGTGTTCGAGCTCGTTCGGGGTCGAACGCCGTCTCGCGGGCGACGACGGCGTCGTCCTCGCGCTCGACCGCGTCGTACCCCTGCTCCAGCACGCCCACGAGTTCGTCGACGAGCGTCTCCCCGTCGTGGTCGGGGGCGACGACCGCCCGGCCGGCCACGCGGTTGCCGCCCTCGGTCGTCTCGAAGGCGACCGTCGCGCGCTCGACTGCGTCGCGCGCTGCCCGCTGGTCGATCCCCTGGGCCTCGGTGAGCAGGTCCGCCGGGAGCGGAACGACGTCGAGGTCGCCGTCGCTCGCGTCACCCTCGTACGCGACCGCCCGTTCACCGAAGCGGACGCCCTCGTCGACCTCGCCGAGGCTCTCCTCGACCGTCTCGACCAGCGCCAGCGGGACGCTCGTCGTCTCGCGGACCCACGTCTCGCCGACGACGGTGTACCCTAGGGCTTCGATGGTCTCGGCGAGGGCGGGGCGGTCGCTCTCGAGCACGGCGTAGTCGGCTCCGCTCGCCGCGAACGCCCGGTCGAGCACGTCCTGGTTTGCATCCGGGTCCCCCATCGCGTTCAGACACCAGGTCGCGCCGACGTGGCCGACCGCCCAGTCGGTCTCGCGGACGATCCGCTCGAATCGCGGCGCGTAGTGCCCGCCGCCGAAGCCGACGAGCTGACGGCGAGTCCCGTTCTCGCCCGGCGCGTCCGGGTCCACGTCTCGGAGTGCGAGGACCGCCCGCGCCACCGCGCGAGCGGCGTCGGGGTCCTCCCATTGGGGTTCGTCGCTGCCGACCTCGACGAACATCGAGGGGACGCCCACGTCCGTCGGTCCGTGGTGGGTGCACTCCATGCCGACCTCGTAGCCCGGCGGCGCGTGCGTCCCCAGCGCCTCGATCACGCGTCGGTGGGCGTTCGGGCAGGCTCGGGCGAACTGGCCCGTTTCACCGCCGTACTCGGCGGGACCGAAGTTACCGGTGTGGTGGGCGGTCAACAGCGCGTCCGTCTCGCCGGCGTGTCTGGAGGCGAAGACGAGCAGGTCCGGGGCAACTCGCTCGTCTTCGCTGTCGACGCGGCCGAACACGTCGCCGACGCCGTCGACGTTCAGGTGGAGGTCGTCGAACTCGCGGAGCTCGACCGAGTCGGTCCGGTAGACGGTCCCTCCGCCGTCGCCGTCGGGGCGGGTGCTGTCCTCGTGTTCGGCCCAGTCGTCGACCGCGAGCAGGTGGTCGCCGATGTGAGCGGAGGCCGAGTCGGCTTCGGAGACGACGACTGCGAGCATCTCAGTCGGCGAACTCCGGGTGGACCGGCTCGCGACCGATCGCGGTTCGGCCGGCGTCGGCGGCGATCCCGAGCATCTCCGTCAGCGCCGCGCGGCGCTTGACAAACAGCGCAGTCCCGAGGACGGCGTAGACGGCCGTGTACGCCAGCAGCAGTTGGTAACTCGACAGCGGCACCGCGAACAGGCTCCTGATGATGACGAACTCGAGCAGGACCTGCGAGATGAACAGGACGAACAGCACGAGCGCCTCGCGGACGCTGATCTCGAAGTTGACGAGGATGGCGAGCGCGAAGTACGACTGGGCGGCGGTGATCCAGACCTCCGCGGCCTGTTTCTGGTCGAACGGCAAGACGCCGTACTGCCCGTAGGCCAGCGAGAAGACCACCGCGAGCGTCCCGATGAGCAGGGTCCACTGGTTGAGCTTCGAGGAGATGAGCGCGTTGAACCCCGCGGTCGAACGGGCCTTGTCGACCAGCACGACCACGACGATCAGCTCGGGGGACTCGCTGGCCAGCGGCGCGATCCACTGGATCATGAAGAACTCGGGGATCCCGTTGTTGATCCCGATCTCCTCCAGTCCGTGTGCGAACGGTTCGACGGCGGTGAAGATCATCGCACCGGAGTACGCGAAGAGTCCGAGAACGACCAGCGGCCGCCAGGGGAGCGAGAACTTCTGGAAGTACTTCGGGACGCCGACGTGTTCCTCGCTGGCTTCCACGTCGCCGCGGATGATGATCCCGATGTAGGTGACGTAGAGTCCCACGAGCAGGAGCGTGTCGAAGGCGTCGATACCGCCGCCCAGCGGGACGAAGAACGCCCAGAGGGTCGCGAGAAAGAGGAAGGCGACCTCTGTGGCGATGGCCCGGTCAAGCGTGACGGCATCGGCGAGCCACCCGTCGCGGTTCCGGACGGC
>PXSD01000086.1:24604-29578 GCA_003023165.1 Halobacteriales archaeon QS_9_67_15
GCCCGTTTGGCCGGCTTCGACGGCCTCCGAGGAGAGCGACGCACAGGCCTCGGTCGTCGCGCCGCCGGCCCCCGCGTTCCAGGCGTAGAGGGCGTCGACGGCGTACTCGGGAGCGACCGCGAGCACCGCTAGGACGGCGATCGCGAACGCCCGGGGGACGTCTTTCTCGGCCGTTTCAGCGCCCCACGCAAGCAGGAAGGAGGCGCCGAGGACGGCGATTCCGCTGACAGCCACGGTCGAGACTGTTCCCAGGTCGGTCCCCGTCACGACGGCGGCGACCCAGCCGGCGGTCAACAGGAACGCCGCCGCAACCTGTACGAGCGGATGACTGAAACGACTCACTAGCCGGGGGGACGCCGCGTCCGTATGAAATAGTTGCGAAAGCGCGTCGAAGGATTCGATCCCGGCGCGTACGACTCCGGAACGCATCCGTTATGTCGGGCGCGCCGCTGTGGCCGGTATGGACGTCTACGGACTCATCGGGAACCCGGTGGGACACTCGCTGTCGCCGCCGATGCACGAGGCGGGCTACGAGGCGCTCGGATTCGACGCCCGTTACGTCACGTTCGAACCGCCGAAAGACGGCGCGACGGCCGCCGTCGAGGGCGCGGCCGACCTCGGCGTCGCGGGCCTCAACGTCACCATCCCGTTCAAACAGGACGTGCTCGAAGCCGTCGACCCGGACCCGCTGGCCCGGCGTATCGGTGCGGTCAATACCGTCGACCTCTCCGGCGACACGCCGACCGGCCACAACACCGACGCCGTCGGGGCGACGCGGGCGCTCCGCGCCCGACGTCCGCGGCGACGGCGCGGACGCGGGTGACCGGACGGCGGCCGACGCGACCGCTCCGGCGGACGTCGACGTGACGGGCCACGGACTCGACGCGCTGCCGGACCTGCTCGCGGACGCGGACGTGCTGGTCAACGCCACCAGCGTCGGAATGGAGGAGGACGCGACGCCGGTTCCCGCCGACGCGCTCCACGCTAACCTGGGCGTACTCGACGCGGTGTACCGGCCGCTGGAGACGAGACTGCTCCGAGACGCCGAGCAGGTCGGGGCAACCACGGTCGACGGCGCGTGGATGCTCCTCTACCAAGGCGTCGCGGCCTTCGAGCGCTGGACCGGCGGCGACGCACCGGTCGACGCGATGAACGACGCGCTCCGCGAGCGCCTCTGAGGCCGCGCGACCGCTCGTGTGTCGTCTTCTGTCACTTCCGGGAGTGCAGAAAGAGGTTAAGTGATGGGCTCCGTTAGTGGCAGATATGGGTCTCATCGAGCGAATCAAATCTGCACTCGGGCTGGGCACCGCTCCCTCGAGTTCTCAGTCTGCAACGTCTTCCACCGACGGTCCGACCGCCGGCGACGGCGTCGACGTGACCGTCGAGCACGACCCGGCCACCGCCAGCGAAGACGCGGTCAAAGGGACCGACACCGCCGACGACGACGGCCCGACGGCAGAGGTCGACACCACGACGGAGCCGGACTCACCGTCGGTCGACGAGGATGCCGACACGTCGAGTGCGGCGGCCGAACCCGACTCCTCCGAGGCCGACGGGACCGGGACCGACGAGACGGACGAGTCCGCAGCCGCGGACGCCGACGAGACGAGCGAGTCGGACGAGTCCAAGCCCGCTCCGACCGAGCCGGCACCGGACGCGGAACTCGAAGACATCAAGGGCATCGGACCGACTTACGGGGAGCGGCTTCGCGAGGCCGGTATCGAGGGTATCGGCGACCTCGCCGACGCCGACGCCGCGGCGCTGGCGGCGGAGACGGACATCGCCGAATCGCGCGTCGCGGACTGGGTCGAGCAGGCGAAACTGTACTGACGGTTCGACCGAACCCCGGTCTGTAGAGACCGCAAAACGGTTACTCCCCCCGTCGTTCTGTACACGTGATGACCGAGCCACGGGTCGCGACCGAGCCGGAGGCGTTCGAGCGCGCGGCGGCGACGGCTCCGCCGGGCGCGCGTGTCCCTGTCGAGGTCCGCGTCTCCGTAGTCGACCCGTTCGAGGCCTACCGCAGAGCCCGCGACGGTACTGGGGGATTCCACCTCGAGACGACCGGCGGCCAGTCGGGGTGGGGCTACTTCGGCGTCGACCCCGTCGACCGACTCACCGTCTGGCCCGACGATGTCGACGACGCTCGAGCCGGTGAGTCCACGAGTATTCGGGCGCTCGTCGACCGGCTCGACGCAATCGTCGTCTCGCCCGGTCCCGGCACGCCACGGGAAGCGGGCGTCTCGATGCCTATCTTTCGCGAACTGGCGTACCCGACGCTGGGCGTCTGCCTCGGCCACCAGGCGCTGTGTGCGGTCGACGGCGCGGCGGTCGGACACGCCGAGGCGGTCGTCCACGGGAAGCAGTCGGCGGTCAGCCACGACGGCCGCGGGGTCCTCGCGGCCCTCCCCGACGGCGTCCAGGTCGGGCGGTACCACTCGCTGGCGGTCGACCGCGCCGACCTCCCCGAGGTCCTCGAGGGGACCGCCCACACGGACGACGAGGCCGGCGTCGTAATGGGGGTTCGTCATCGCGAACGCCCCCACGTCGGCGTCCAGTTCCACCCCGAGAGCATTCTCACCGAACACGGCAAACAGCTGATAGCGACGTTCTGCCGACTGGCACTGGAGGGGTCGCCGTGAGCGAGGACGACCCGGATCAGGGCGGACTCACCTACCACGTCGACGGCGACCTCGTCCTCGCCGACGAGGCGACAGTCTCGGTCCGGGACCGGGGGTTCACGTACGGCGACGGCGCCTTCGAGACGCTCCGGGTCTACGGCGGCGACCCCTTCGAGTGGACGGCCCACCGCGAGCGCCTCCAGCGGACCGCGGAGACGCTGGGCTTCGGCGACGCGGTGCCCGAGGACCTCCGCAACCGGGTCGACGAGACGCTCGCCGCGAACGACTTCGGCGACGCGTACCTGAAGGTCTCGGTCACGCGGGGCGTCCAGCCGGGGAAGCTGACGCCGGACCCGGACGTGGACCCGACGGTCGTCGTCTACGCCTCACCGCTCCCGCGCGGTGGCGTCGACGGCGAGTCGGTCTGGGACGGTCCCGCAACGGTCCAGACCGTCCGGACGCGGCGACCACCCGACGAGTCGCTCCCGGCCGACGCCAAGACCCACAACTACCTGCCGGGGGTCCTCGCACGCCTCGAACTTCGGCGGGCCGCGACTGACGAGTTCGCCGCCGACGAGGCCGTGATGCGGACCACCGACGACTTCCTCGCCGAGGGCGCAACGAGCAACTGCTTCTTCGTCGACGAGGGCGTCCTGAAGACGCCGAGCACCGACCTGCCGATCCTCCCCGGTGTCACCCGCTCGGTCGTGATAGACCTCGCCGAATCGGAGGGGTTCTCCGTCCGGACCAGTCGCTACACGCTCGACGACCTGCGCGACGCCGACGAGGCGTTCCTGACCAACTCCACGTGGGAGATCCGACCGGTCACCAGCGTCGACGGCATCGACGTGGGCGTCGGCCCGATGACGAAGCTCCTCTCGCGGCTGTTCGACGAGCGGGTCGAGCGCGGACACTACGACGGAGTCGACGAGACGGCCGGTGCGAGAGGGTCGTCGGACGGCGACACGCTCGACGGCGACCCGGCCGACGGCCACGAGTGACCGCGGTCGGAGTCAGGGTTCGGTCCCGCCGGCTGTCTCGTCGGTGTCGACGGCCTCGGTCGGGTCGTCCGTCCGCTCGACGCCCTCGACGTCGAGGATCAGGTCCGGACCGAACGCGCCAGCGGGCGTCTGGAACCCCTCGGGTGCGTCGCCGTCGGCGACGCGCTCGGCGATTTCGACCGCGGTGCGTCTCGTCAACCGGTAGGCCTCCGGCGTGACGAGTCGCGAGACCGCTCGCTCGCCCGCCCCGCTCTCCACTTCCCCCCAGACGTAGTTCCGGGACTCCCGTCGCTCGGCCTCGGTCGGCCCCTCGACCCGGGCGTCGACCAGTGACTCGAGGAGTGATTTCAGGACGCTCGAGCGAGCGAGCGGGCCGAGATACCGGCCGAACCGAGCGGCCGTGACCGCCCACCCCGGCGCCGCGGCGTACACCTCGACGGACCCGATCCCAGTCGTGTGGTACGCGGTTGCGACGTCGCCCCAGGGGATCGTCATCGCCGACCGCTCCCCGTTACCGAAGTCGATCCGGCGGGTGCGCCAGGCGGTCGGCACGGACTCGATGCGCCCGTCGCGGCGGACGGCACCGCCGTCGCCGAGGTTCCGGACGGTCGTCCGTGCGGTGCCCCGCGACATCCCGCCGGACGCCTGGAAGCCCAGCGAGAGGCGGTCGGCGTCGGGCAGTCGGTCGGCGAGGTGCGCCGCGAGACAGTCCGTCGGGACCACGTCGAACCCGGCGCCGGGGAGGACGGTGATCCCCGCGTTTTCGGCCTCGCCGTCGCGAGTCGCCAGGCGCTCGAAGACGGGGATCTCGCCGGTGATGTCGAGGTAGTGGGTGCCGGTGCGGAGACAGCCCTCGACCATCGGGTCGGCGGTCTCCTCGAACGGCCCGGCGCAGTGCACCACCGCCTCGACTTCCTCGAGCGCGAGGTCGACCAGTCGCCGCTCGTCCAGCGAGAAGACGCGTTCGTCACAGTTCTGCCGTATCGCCTGGTTCTCGACGGCGTTGCGGTCCCGGCCGGCGAGGAGCACGTCGAGCCCGCGCTCGACCGCCTCGTCGACGACGAGGGAGCCCGTGTACCCGTACGACCCGTAGACGAGGAGGTCTGCCATACCGTCGGTTTCTGTGGGTGCGTAAAAAAGGATTGGCGTGGTCGCGCAGTCGTGTTTAGTTAAATAACTGCGCTCGAGAGAGCCGTTGGAACCAGCCTGAAAGCCCCCGTCCGCTCCGGTCGAAGGGTTCGCTGCGCTCCTCGCTTCGCTCGGCTGCGGTGCTTGCGTCACCCGTCTTCCCGGAGCGGACGGCCCCTTTCAGTCCCGCCCGCCCAGACTGGCTGGTGAGCCGACACGGGTGG
>PXSD01000087.1 GCA_003023165.1 Halobacteriales archaeon QS_9_67_15
GGCGGCGACAGTGCCCCGCCCAGCGGTGACGGGGGCGGCGACGGAGGGAGCGGTTCGGAGCAGGAATTCAGTGCTAGCGGCTCGGCGGACGGTCAGCAGGGTGAGCCGGCACAGCTCGACCGGGCGCTGGTCAAGACCGGACAGATGACCGTCGAAGTCGAGAACTTCTCGACGGCGCGCGCGGCGGTCACCGACGAGGCACGCGCCCTCGGCGGGTACGTCTCTGCCTCCGACGCGACCCTCCATCGGTCGGACAACGCGACGTGGCGAACCGGTTACGTCGAGGTCCGCGTCCCCACTTCGAACTTCACCGCGATATTCGAGTCCACCCGTGGACAGGGGACGGTACTCACGGCAGACTCAGAGACGAAAGATGTCACCGACCAACTCGTCGACCTGAACGCGCGGCTGGAGAACTTGCGCGCCCAGCGCGACCAGCTCCGGTCGCTCTACGAGACGGCGAACACGACTGAGGGCCTGCTCAGCGTGCAGGAGCGGCTCTCGAACGTCCAGCAGGAGATCGAGCGCCTCGAAGCGAACAGGCGGTCGCTCCGCGACCGAGTGGCCTTCTCGACGCTCAGAGTCGAACTTCGCGAGCCGGAACCCGAGCCCGAGTCCGAACCCGTCGAGGAGGAGCCGGCGTTCCACGAGCAGTCGCCGGGGGCGGTGTTCCTCTCGTCGGCCTCCGACCTCGCGACCTTCGCACGCACGCTCCTCATCGCATCCGTCGCCGCGCTCCCGTGGGTGCTCGGTCTCGGCGTCCCGGTGCTCGTCGTCGTGGGACTGGTTCGGCGGTCGTCGCTCCCGTTCGTCGGCAGGTGACGGTCCGGCCACCGGGTCCGACTGTCCGCGTCCCCCGGCCGAGACGGCCGAATAGTCGAATAGCCGTGCGCGTGACACGACCGCTGTGCGACCGACCGACGCAGTCGGTACATTTATTCCGACGCTCGTGATATATGGCGATGCCGGAGCGACGCTTTTCACGTCGTACCCGGCAATCAGAGCCGCGCTCGGCCAGGCCACCTCGACCACTCGCCGCGGCGGTCCTGTCCGGACAGGGTCGCCGCGGCGGCGCCTCCTCGTCCACGCCTCTGCTCTCGTCTCTGCTCACGAGTGTCCCCTGGGCTCCCCAGAGCAGCGACGACCCAACCGACGGTCCCCGGAAGACGGTACGAAAAATACGCCGGGCGTTCAGATTCGCGCTTCCTCGAGATCCGCCGTCAGTCGTCTTCGGTCTTGATGTCGGCGGAGAGCCCCTGTGCCATCTCGATGTCTTTCGCGTTGTTGAGCGTCCACGCAGTCCGTTCGGTGACGGCCTCGATGACCTCACGAGCGCTGGGCGACCCTTTCCCGGACTTCTTGACGCCGCCGAACGGGAGCTGGACCTCCGCGCCGATGGAGGGAAGATTCGCGTAGGCCAGTCCCAGCTCCGCGTAGTCGCGGAAGTAGTTGATCTGACGGTAGTCCTCGGAGATGATGGCCCCGGCGAGCCCGTAGTCGGTGTCGTTGTGGATCTCGACGGCCCGTTCGATGTCGCCCGAGTACTCCAGCAGGGCGACGTGTGGGCCGAACACTTCCTCGTGGATGCAGCGCAGGTCCGGGTCGTAGTCGATCTCGTAGACGAACGGACCGACCCAGTAGCCGTTCTCGAAGCTACCGCTTCGCTCACTGTCCGCGGCTGAAACCGCGCTGTCCTCGTGACCCTCCGGGACCTCCTCGTCGCCGAGGTCGGCGCGGTCGACGAGCACGTTCGCACCCTCTTCGCGGGCGAGGTCGTTGTACCGGCGGAACTTCTCGACCTGGCTCCCGTTGACGACGGGACCCATGAACGTGTCCTCCTCTAAGGGGTCCCCGATGGCGACGTCCTCGGCGAGGTCGACGAACCGTTCTTTGAACTCGTCGTAGACGTCCTCGTGGACGATGAGGCGTTCGCTGGAGACGCAGCGCTGGCCGGTGGTCTTGAACGACGACATCACGGCCGAGTGGACTGCGATGTCGAGGTCCGCGTTCTCGGTGACGACGATGCCGTTCTTGCCGCCCATCTCCAGCGCGGCGTCGCGACCGGGGACGCCGCCGAGTTTCTCGTCGATCTTGTGGCCGACCTCGGCGGAGCCGGTGAACAGCACCGTGTCGACGCGGTCGTCTTCGACGATAGCGTTCCCGGTGTCACCGAAGCCCTGGACGACGTTGAACACGCCGTCCGGGACGCCGGCGTCGACCATCATCTCCGAGACGATCTGGCCGCACCACGGCGTCTGCTCGGCGGGCTTCCAGACGACGGTGTTGCCCTCGACGAGCGCGACGGCCATGTGCCAGAACGGGATGGCCACCGGGAAGTTCCACGGCGTGATACAGCCGACGACACCCCGTGGCTTCCGGCGCATGTAGGCGTCCTTCTCGGCGATCTCCGAGGGGACCACGTCGCCGTGGGGGTGACGGGCGTTGCCCGCGGCCCACTCGACCATGTGGGCCGCCTCGACCACGTCCGCCCGACCCTCGCTGATCTCCTTCCCGGACTCCTTGGTGACGATCTCACCGAGTTCGTCCGTCCGGTCGCGTAGTTCGTGGTAGACGTCCCAGAGCACCTCCGCGCGGTCGACGTAGGACAGCCGCCGCCACTCCTCGTAGGCGTCTTCGGCCGCGGAGACGGCGCGCTCCACGTCCGCCGGTGTCCCGCGGTAGAACTCCCCCAGCGTGTCACCGGTCGCCGGGTTCTCGCTCGTAAACGTCTCCTCGCTCGACCCCTCCGTCCACTCGCCGTCGACGTAGTGGCGGTACGGTTGCTGAGGCTGGTCGCTCATGGTTCCGGTGATTCTTGCACCGGCCGCCTGAAAAATGCACCTGTCGAATACGTTTGCTTGGCCGGACCGTCACCGCGAACTCGGGCGATTAGGGAGCTGACTCGACCCGTTCGAGGGCCGCCTCGAAGTCGTCACGGCCGACGACCACGTCGTCGGCTCGCTCGTTGGCTTCCTCGGGCGGGACGCCGGCGGCGACCTCGCTGATCGCTCGCATCGACGCCTCGCGGACGAGCGATTCGATCTGTGCGCCGGAGAGGCCCTCGGTCTCGACGGCCATCTCGTCGAGGTCCACGTCGTCTCCGAGCGGCTTCCCTTCGGTGTGGACAGCGAGGATCTCCCGTCGGCCGTGTTCGTCGGGGTCCGGTACCTCGACGTGTTGTTCGAGTCGGCCGGGGCGCAGGAGCGCGTCGTCGAGCATGTCGCGGCGGTTCGTGGCCGCGACCACGACGATGTCCGGGTTCTCGGCCGCGCTGTCCATCTCCGTCAGCAGTTGCGAAACGACCCGCTCGGTCACCTCGTTGCCCTCTACGCGACCGCCGGCGATGCCGTCGATCTCGTCGAAGAAGACGATGGCCGGTGCGGTCTGGCGTGCGCGGTCGAACACCTCCCGGACCGCCTTCTCGCTCTCGCCGACGTAGCGGTCCATCAACTCCGGCCCGGCGACGCGGATGAAGTTGACGCCGCTCTCGCCCGCGACCGCTCGCGCGAGCAGCGTCTTCCCGGTCCCCGGTGGCCCGTAGAGCAGGACGCCGGACGGTGGGTCGGTGTTCGTCGCCGAGAACAGCGGGCCGTACTCCAGCGGCCACTCGACGGCCTGTTCCAGCGTGGACTTCGCGTCGGCTAGTCCACCCACGTCCTCGAAGGTGACCGTCGGCGACTCCGCGACGTACTCGCGCATCGCGGACGGTTCGACCGCCCGGAGCGCCGCCTCGAAGTCCTCGCGGGTCACCTGCGGCTCGTCTCGCGTCCGCCGGAGCGCGTGCATCGCCGCCTCCGTCGTGAGCGTGTGGAGGTCGGCGCCGACGAACCCGTGCGTCCGCCCGGCGACGCGGTCGAGGTCCACGTCCTCAGCAAGGGGCATCCCGCGGGTGTGGACGTCCATGATCTCGCGTCGCCCGGGCTCGTCGGGGACGCCGATCTCGATCTCGCGGTCGAAGCGACCGCCCCGGCGCAGCGCGGGGTCGATCGTGTCGACGCGGTTGGTCGCGCCGATGACGATGACCTGCCCGCGCTCTTCGAGGCCGTCGAGTAACGTCAGCAACTGCGCGACGACGCGGTTCTCCATGTCCGAGTCCTCGTCGCGCTCGCCCGCGATGGCGTCGATCTCGTCGATGAAGACGATCGCCGGCGCGTTCTCCTCGGCGCGGGCGAACGCCTCGCGTAGCCGCTCCTCGCTCTCGCCCTTGTACTTCGAGACGACCTCCGGTCCGGAGATCACGTCGAAGTACGCGTCGACCTCGTTGGCGACGGCGCGGGCGATGAGCGTCTTCCCGGTGCCGGGCGGGCCGTGGAGCAACACGCCGCGGGGCGGCGAGATACTGAGTCGCGTGAAGAGATCCGGGTTCGAGAGCGGGAGCTCGATCATCTCCCGGACCCGGTCCAGTTCCTCGTCGAGCCCGCCGATGTCCTCGTAGGAGACCCCGGTCCGGGAGGCCGACTCGTTCGGGGTCGACCCCGGCTCCGATGACGACGTGGACCCGCCCGACCCACCGGTTCCGCCCGCCCCGCTTCCGGTTGCGGTCGTCCCGCTCGCGCCGCTGTCCGCTGTCGTCCCGCCTTCGATCGGCGGGAGCACGGTAATGTCGGTCGATTCGGTGACGCGGACGGCACCTGCGGGGTCCGTGCCGGAGACGGCGAACGCGCCGACGCCGTCGATGTGGACCTGCTCGCCCTCGCGGAGGGGCCTGTCGAGCAGTGCACGGCGGACGGCCGCTTCCTGCTGTGTGTCGTCGAGTCCGACAGACTGAGCGAGGCGGACGGTGAGGCTGTCGGCCTCGCGGACGGAGGTCTGTTCGACGGTGACGGTGTCGCCGATGTTCACGCCGGCGTTGGCGCGGGTGTCGGCGTCGATGCGGATGTACGCCCCGTCGCCGGTCTCCGGCCAGGCTTTCGCGACGGTCGCCCGCTCGCCTTCGATGACCAGCGGGTCGCCGCTCAACACGCCCAACTCGGACCGGACTCGTTCGGGGACCCGCGCGATGCCGCGGCCGGCGTCGCGCTTGTTCGCACCTTCGACAGAGGCCTCGATGGCATCGCCACTTCCCATAGCTCCTGCTACCGGGCCGACACTCTTAATCCGTTCCCTGCCACCT